>CAZVBH010000022.1:0-28903 GCA_964625275.1 uncultured Lachnoclostridium sp. | reverse complement strand
TGTACCGGCTCAACCATAATTGCGATTGTCTTATCGGTACATGCAGCCTTAAAGGATTCAAGGTTATTGTATTCAGCATATGTAAATCCGTCTGTCATCGGTCCGAAGCCTATCTGGCATCCGTTGTCAGGCTGTCCTGTTGCTGACATAGCACCAAAGGTACGTCCATGGAAGCCCATCTTTGCAGTTACGATATTGTATCTTTCAGGACCATATTTCTCTACGCCATACTTTCTTGCCATCTTAATCATTGCTTCGTTGGCTTCTGTTCCTGAATTCTGGTAGAAAATCTTATCCATTCCTATTGTTGTACAAATCTTCTCAGCTAAGATTGCCTGTGGAATTGTATACGGATAATTGAAGGTATGCATCAGTGTTTCAACCTGATCCTTAACCGCCTGAACTACCTTTTCATTACAGTTTCCTGCTGAGTTAACAGCTATACCTGCATAGAAATCAAGATACTCTTCACCCTTTTCATCATAGATATACTGATCCTTTGCGGACTCGGCAAGAAAATCAAATCTCTCATAGGTTTCAATCATATACTTTTGAACCTTTGCCTTAATGTCCTCAGCTGTTAAGCCTGTGTCTTTAAGCTTCATCTCAATTGCCTCCCTTTTGTATTGGCAATAAAAAAAGGCGCCAGAAGAATCTCTTCTGACGCCTTTGCCATACGTTATTTGCTTATGCCCGTACTATAACACGAGTCATATAGAATTGTCAACTTGCACTTTTTCACAATAAAAAATAAGGCTTTTGTGAAAATTTGGTTAAAGAGTGCTAAATATCTGCATTTTTATATGAAATCAAGTTAATATACTAAGCAAAAAAGGCTCACGAAAAAAATTTCGTGAGCCTTAAACGTGCGTGAGAGGATTCGAACCCCCGACACCTTGGTCCGTAGCCAAGTGCTCTATCCAGCTGAGCTACACGCACACGTTGCTTTGCAACGAAGATTATAATAAACTATTGTGAGCTAAATGTCAAGATTTTTTTAAGTCAAACAACATATTTTTTTGTTTACCTGCTAAAGACATTTAAACATCAAAGCAGATATTCCAGGTTTGCTTCGCTACTTGCTCATAACCTTAAGGCCACTTCGTGGCTCATCAGTAGGAGTCCAGCCTCCTACTGATGCTGAAAAGTCATGTTATCCCAAAAGCTAGTCTTTTTGGGTAACATGACTTTTCAGATAAGGTTAAATCTTAATAAAAGATTTATACTTTTTAAATTGATTAAATTGCCTCAGTTTGTTATAATCCCCATTGATGGGTTTTTAATAATACATTTTATTGAGGTTTAAATTATGAAAAGGTTAAAGGAATATTACAGTACACATAAACATATTCTGTTTCTATTATATATACCTATTTATTTTATCTGGTTTTTTTCACTGGAAAAATGGACGGATAGGGATTTCAATATTTTGCACTGCAGGCTGGATGATTTAACTCCTCTTCTCGATGGATTTATCATTCCATATTATCTGTGGTTTCCATTCGTAGCCTTCTTTTGTATTTACTTTTATCATAAGATGTCTGTAAAGGAATGTGTTCAGTTATTTTCTTCATTGGTTATTGGAATGACTATCACACTGATTATTTATACTGTTTGGCCTAATGCAGTTTCACTTAGACCTGCTGAACTTGAAAATGATGGTATTTTTAGTATCTGGGTTGCTGAGCTTTATAAAATCGATACTGTAACAAATGTATGTCCGAGCCTTCATGTGCTCAATACTCTTATAATAGATGTTGCATTTTTTAGAGCCGAGAAATTTAAAGGTCATAAAATCTTACGTGCATTCGTTGCTTTGCTTTCATTTTCGATATGCATTTCTACAGTTTTCTTAAAGCAACATTCTTATATTGATGTTGCATGTGCATTTTTACTATGTGCACTTGTTTCATTTATAGTATATGTCCCTGACTGGGTAACAATTTATAAAAAACATTCCGTAAAATATATAAAGGAGACCGCCTAATTGGCTGTCTCCTTTTTAACTTTGTTAAGTGATTTTAAGTTTTAAGAGCAACATTGAAATTCATTTAATTAAATCCATAAATTCTATTTGCTAAATGATATCCTTTTTTCGTAATTACTCTTCCTGGTTTTCCCGGAAGGAAGCAGTTCCAACCCATGAAATGAGTAATGAGAAGTCGATAAAGGCGTGGATTAGCCTGCTTTACATACCTCCAAAGCTCATTCTTCTTTTCAATCAGCTCTTTTTCTCCGGAAATCACACAGAGAACTGATGATACCTCCATCATAATCCTTATATATTTTCTCATGTAAAGGACTCTGTTTGAAGGTCCTTCAAAGTTATAGTTATCCACAAGAAGCTTTGTAACTGCAATCTGCTGGTCGATTCTTCCAATCATCACCTTTTCATTTACTGACTGGTCTGATCGTCCAATAAAATATCTGTAGAAGTCAACATCCACATAATACATTTCTTCAACATATTTCAAAGGCAAAAATACGAATACATTATCAACATAAAACATGTGCTCCGGTAGTATCAGCTCTGCTTTTTTGAGAATATCGGTACGATACATTACTGCATGCATCAAAAAGTACTGATGCATATTTGTATGACCTAATTCATCCCAGCCAAAGAATTTTTCTATCGGGCAGCAATTTTTGTAACGCATTCTTCGCTTATGTTCGTGGTCAACATCGACCTTGTCATAAACGTAGTTTGCTATAAGCATGTCAGGGTAATGCTCCTCTTCCTTAAAGGTGCGAATTGTATCAAGGATTTTTGCATAAGCCTTCTGTCCAACCCAGTCATCACTATCCACTACTTTAAAAAATCTGCCCTCTGCAAGCTCTAGTGCATGATTAATTGCACCTCCATGACCCCTGTTTTCCTGATGCACAGCTTTTACTATTCCAGGATATTTTGCGGCATATTCCTCTGCTATTCTACCCGTCTTATCTGTAGAGCCATCATCAACTATAATGATTTCTATGGCTTCTCCTCCGGGTAAAATACTTTCAATGCATTTTCTCATATAGGCTTGTGAATTATAGCATGGAACAGCAAATGTAATATCCTTCATTTATTTTCACCTCGATATGTTAATTATCTAATATAAGCTTTATACCGGACAGTCAATAGAATGTTCCCTACATAAAGCTTCTTAATCAGAAAGTGCTCTTTAGTCAGTATACTACCATATTCATATATTTAAAAGTAGTTAAATTTTAAATTTTTATAAATAAATTTATTTAGATTTCTTAAGCATCTAATCAAAGCGGATATTTAACCTTGATGCCACTTTGTGGCCCATCAGTAGGAGTCCAGCCTCCTACTGATGCTGAAAAGTCCCTACCCCAAAAGCTAGACTTTTAGGGGTAACATACCCCCCGCTTAAGAAGCGGGGTACTTTTCAGATAAGGTTAAATTTTCACTTCTGGGCTTCCTCTGCATAAGCTGTGGTTACAAGCTTAGTATACTCAGGTTTGCTGTCAATTACTCCGGAATAATCCAAAATATCTAAAAGCAGTTCATAGCTTTCCTTTTCAAAGACAAGGTTTTCCTTCCAGGTATCCTGTTCTTTATAATTTTCAAGTCCTACTGCTATTGTCTCAGCTGTGTAGCCTTCAAATTGAGGAAGAATTACCTCTGCTATTTCAAGTGCGGTGTGACTATTTACATAATCAAGTCCCTTCTGAAGGGCATTAGTAAATTTTTGAATTGTTTCTGGGTTTTCACTTATGTAGCTTTCCTTTGCACAATAGGCTGTATAAGGTACATAGCCTGAAGCAACTCCAAGCGAGGCAACAATTTTCCCATAATCACTAAGAGAAGATGCTGAAGGTTCAAATTCAATTGTATAGTCGCCTTCGCCTGATGCAAATGCCTGACCGGTATAACCGAAATCAATATTCTGGATTATATTAATCTCGGATAGGTCTATTCCATTTTTATAAAGTATATATTCAAATACCATTTCCGGCATTCCACCGGCTCTTCCTCCAAGTATTGTCTTGCCTGCCAGACTTTTAAAATCAAAGGAGCCATCGCTATCAACTGAGTATTCAATTCCGTCTCTTGCTACTAAAAAATTACCGGCTCTTTGTGTCAGCTGCGCAAAATTGACAATAGTATCAGTGTTACCATTTAATTCTACATAAACACTTTGTTCACTACCCATGAATCCAATATCTGCCTCTCCCGATATCAGTGCTGCCATGGTATTGTCTGCACCGCTGCCATTAACAAGCTCAAGTTCAATTCCTTCTTCTTCAAAATATCCTAATTCTATTGCTACATACATAGGTGCATAAAAATAAGAGTGGGCAACCTCATTAAGTGTAACCTTGGTTGTACCACTCTCATTGTCTTCATTTTTACATGCCACTAACGACACTAGCATAATCATAATGAGAAAAACCGTTAAAGCTTTTTTCATGCTGACCTCAGCTTATTTTTTATCATGATATGAGCTTATTTACGAATTGTGCATGTCCTTTTATATAGAAATATAAGCTAAAGCTCAATGCTTAATATTGTCCAAGCTGACAGCTACATATCTGTCTGAATTTCTGAATCTATTCTAAGCTTAGAAGCTTTGTCTGACTTTGATCCATTATCTCCCTTTGATTCAGCATCTCCCTCTGAATCTTTTTCTGAATCTATGCCATCATTAGTAGCTGAGGCTTTATCAGACTCCTCATCTGATTCCACAGCTGCATCCGAGCCGGTTGCCACTTCAGGCTCTTTTTCAATTATTTCCAGTAGCTTTGCCTTTAGCATACTTACCGGAAGAATATCTCCCTCCAACAATTCTGCATTTGTTGTAATACCTAAAAGCTCAGCATTAGAGTTAATCAAAATGAAGCCTTCCTCATTTGAGGTAATGTCAGTCTTAAGTACGGAATAATCTACATCCATGTAATTAATTTTTTTAGAAGCGGATGAAATATAGCCTACAAAAATTCTGTCGCTACATGCTATCACAAGCTGACCAACCTTCGCTGCCTGGCTGTCACCCATGTTTATTATTCTTATATAATTTATGTCATCAGCTGACATTTTTGAAAAATCAATACTAAAAACTGCAATATCAATATCTTCGTCATAGCCCTTTAAGCTGGCCTCACACTCACCTCCGTTACTAAAGGTAACTGTATAGGCTTCGCAAGCTTCCAGGTCGCTATAGGAAGTAAGTATCATTACAGCATCTTTATTCTGACCAACAATTACACCATTTTTAGAGATAGTCAGCTCTAATTCAGAGGTCTGTTCATCAGCTTCAACCTGTTGTTCTTCAGCTTTATCATTAGAGGACTGTTCATTTTTAATATTCTGCTTGCTTTCTAATGACTCAGAGTCATTATCTTCTTTTTTTCTGCCCACTTTTTCTGAATCATCAGCCTTGTCGGCAGTTGATTCTCTGATACCTTTATCAGTTTTGTCTGAATTTACATCATCAAGGTCTGCATCGGCATCCTCGTTATCAGCTTCAATCAATGAATATCCATTAATAGTTACAAGTGCAGGAGATACTGACTCCACTACATCTGAAACATCAACAGCTGATGCGACAGGTGGCAAAACCTCTTTATCATCATCTGAATTCGTTGTATTTTCATTTTTAGTCTCACCGATATATGGAATAGATGTTGCTATATATACAGTATTTCCATTTTCATCCTTCTTTAGGGTATCGGTAACTACTAAAAATACTGCTGATGCAACGCCACCAAACAGAATTGCCATAAGAATCATATTAAAAGCGATTTTAAGAACCCTAAAGCCCTTTTTTGGCTTTTTTCCATCACCACCTGAGGCATCATTCAAGTTGCTGCTTTTAACTTCCATATCTGAATTGTCAATTATATTCTTTTCCATATTATATCATCCAATCAAAGGTTAACTGTCCATCATTAAGAAACAATGAAATATTTCCGTTAAGGATAAACAGCCATATCTATTCTGTCTCTGCCTTTTCTGTACTTTCAACTTGTTCTACCCCATCTGACTTTTTGTTAAATACTAAAAATTTACTAAAAAGATAGTTTAGAATTATTACAAAAATACTGACAAATATTTTTGCTTCCCATTGCCCATCAAACTGGACGGTCTTTTCGCCAAATTCAAAATAAATTCCTTCTCCAAATACATGAGATAAAGGAGTTGGAAGTGTAATCTCGAACAAGCCTGATACTAATCGTCCGCCTACAAATTTTGCAGCCTCAATTAAGAACTGCTTAACGCTCTCAACATGACTTCTAAATACAAACAACTTATTTGTAACAAATGCAAATACAAGAGCTGATGCCCATGCTATCGCATTAGCTAAAGTATTTCCTTCATCAGTTGCTGTAAGTCCCGACTTTTTCAACAAATAGAATACCAATAAATTGGCTGCTGTAGTTAATGCTCCAAATATCAAATACAAAACAATCGTTTTATATCTTTTGTAAATTTTTGCCATAACCCTCTCCTAAAGTTCTGTAGTAAACACACGAAAAACGAGTGCCACACAATCGCTTGTATGGCACTGATTTGACTTTAAAAATACTTTTTGCTTCCCCAAAGGTTGCTTTTTTTTAGATCAAGATACTCATAATAAGCTTTTTCCAGTATTGCCTTTTCATTTGGAAATTTTAACAAATGGTAGGCTTCATGAAATTTATAATATCCTGAGTCCATAAAGTATTCTTCGTGCTGTGGTTTGCTATAATAGCTATCAGACATCATTAAATACCAATGAACCTGTTTCATTACTGTGTTTTGAGGCGTGTTGAAGTTATAGTGACTCGTGCCCACGAATTTAATGATATGAGCTGAGGCACCACTTTCCTCCTTTACCTCCCTAAGAGCTGTCTGCTTGAATTCTTCGCCTTCTTCGACGGTTCCCTTTGGCAGAACCCAGCCTTCATACTTATTCTTATAATTTTTATACAGTAATAAAATCTTACCTCTGAAAATTACTACACCACCACAGCTAGTTGCTTCGACCATAGCAAACCCTCCTGTAAGGTATATGTGTAGCTTTTAACACTTAATTGACAGTAGTATAACATTTTTTATTAAAACATTCAACCGAAAGTTAATCAAAACATGTATCGCCGAAAGTTAATCAAAATAAAGAATAAATCTTTTTACTTAACAGTGCTGTGAAAATGTCCGGTATATTTATTCTTATTTGGCTTTGACTCACTTTTTTCATTTAACAGCCGATAAGCTTTGTGAATACATTGTAAGGTCAAATCATAGGTTTCATCTGTAAGCTGCACAATTACCGATGACAAAGCAAGTCTGCTGATTTCATCAGAATAATCACTTAAATCAAGCGGTCTGCTGTTATAAATATAATTTCTGCACTGCTTACATGAGGTATATACAGGATATTTTTCTTTACCTTCAGATGTAATTGTCAGCCATTCTGACCTGCCATTACATGAGTTCAAGGTCTTCTTAATACACTGCCTTGAAACCATCAATTCCTCACGTCCATATATGCAAAGCTCAGATGCAAGGCTAAGCTTTGCTTCAGAGGTCTGAGCAACGAGAAGCTCATAACCTTTTTTTACTTCTAAAAGCTCGTTAAAGGTAAGCTCTGATGGATATATAAATCCCGAAAAATTGTTGTCCTCCAACAATTTTACAGCCTGAGAATTAAAGGTATATAAAAATTTATCTGCATAAATTTTCTGCTTCAATTCACCAAGTACTGCCGCATGACTAAGATTTGAAACATAATAGCCAGCTGTCAGTCCGGCATATTTTAAAGCTGTTTGCTTTAAGCTTTCAACATTTTTTGAATCTGCTATTCTTGGTGTTCTTATGAAGGCCTCTATGCCTGCTGCTTTAAGCTGTTTTAATACTGCTTCAGGAATTTCAAAAAATTCACTGCTATTCATGTCAAGAATAATTGCTTTTACATGGTTACTTTTAACAGCAGCATCCAGCTGTTCCTTTGAATGTACCATAAGCTTAAGAAGGATAATAGTATCTGATTCAATTTTAGCCTTCAAAAGGCCTAAATTCGTAGTCTCACCTTCATAATTTTCTAAAGCCTTGCGTTTAAAATCACCTTTAATTTCATCCTCGAGCAGTTCAAAGGCATCCCTACGTACTTTACCAAGCATACTTTTCGGAATAAAGGCATTAGGAGACATTTTAACCTCGAGCTTTTTAAAGCAAAAGGCAGCACCGGTTGTTCTTAACAGCTTTTCTTTTATGGAGTCTGCACTTATTGGCGCACTCTGTGCTTCCTGCACTGTCTGACCACAGGCTACAGCCTCATAGCTTTTACCTGTAAGCGGATTAACCTCCGTTTTAAGAGTCAGCCTGAGAGGCTCTCCAATACTTGCTTCAAAGAAGCCGTCGATTTCTACCTGGTCTTCCGTCTTTATATATTTTTCTTCGATTTCTTCAAATAAATGGTCACATCTATAGCGATAGACATCCGATTTTAACCCTTGTATATACTTTTCCCTGTCCTTAGCTACTGCACGAAAATTTAGCCTTGCACCAGACCTGACAGCCTCAGGGCAGGTATAGGAATAAGGATTTTTGAGCTTTTCACTTCTTAGCTCTAATACATCACCCTTATAAACCTCTTCACTTAGACTACAATTAGCAATTCCATTTTTAATTACAGCCTCGCCGACCTTCACGCCCTCGTGATTAGGTCTTTTGATTGACATCTGAAGAGGACCTGTCTCAGAAAATGCATAGCCCTCTGAAAAACCTCCTCGGTTAAAAAGATCAGCAAGGCTTACCTTCATACCATGCCATTCCTGTCCATGAGCTTTGATATAGTCATAGTAGCCGCCTCGGCCAAGTTTTTCATAAAGTTCAACTGCTTTTGAATAAATTTCACTTACTCCCGCCGCGTAAGCCGGTGATTTCATCCTTCCTTCTATTTTAAACGAGTCCACTCCCGCCTCTATTAAATCCGGCAGTCTGTCCAGGGTGCATATATCCTTTGGACTCAATATATAACCATTTTTTAAAACTGTCTTTCCATTTATATCTACATCATAAGGCTTTCTGCATGGCTGAGCACAACGTCCTCTGTTACCACTTCTATCGCCACACATTGAGCTAAATAAGCATTGTCCTGAATAAGAATAGCAAAGAGCTCCATGAACAAATACCTCTATTTCTCTACCGGTTTTTTTCTTAAGCTCACGTATTTCTTCAAGTGTCAGCTCTCTGGCCGGAACAATTCTTGTAATCTGTTCGTTATAGAAGCGCACTGCCAAGCTTTCTGTAATGTTTCCCTGCGTGCTTATGTGAATTGGAAGGCTTTTAAAATTTTTCATTACAAAATCTAAAACTCCCAAATCCTGAATCAGGACAGCATCCAGCCCTTCTCTCATCAATAGGTTCAGATAGTCATAAAGGCCACTAAATTCTGATTCCTTGACAAGAGTATTTACCGTAAGATAAAGTCTTTTTCCATGAAGATGTGCATCGTCGATTGCACGAATAAGCTCATCATCATTTGGATTTTCAGCATAGGCTCTGGCTCCAAAACGTGTACCGCCCATGTAAACGGCATCAGCTCCGGCTTTAAAAGAAGCCTGCAGACTCATTACTGAACCTGCAGGCGCTAAAATTTCTACATTATTATGCATTATTTTCTTCCGTTTCTTTTTCTAAGCATCTCAATTTCTTCCTTCTGCTTAGCATTTTCCTCTTTGAGACGCGCAATTTCTGCACTATACTCTGCTATCTTTGCATTTAAACCTTCTTTTTCGGTTTCAAGTCTGATTGTCTTTTTTTGTTCCTCATTTGCTGCATTTTTAACTGTATTGAAGGAAGCATTAAGCTCAGCAAGCTTTGCATTATAAGCATCTTTTTTATTTTCACTTGCCTTCTTAATTTCTATGATATCATGCTTGAGGTCAAAGATTTCCTTTTCCTGACTTTCTTTTTCCGAAAGTGACTCTGAAAGCTTTGTCTTCGTCTGGAAATAGTCATCAGCAAGATTTATCTTCATAAGTACATTTTTAACATCCTCGCTAAGTCCCCTATAGCCATCCATTGCTCTCAGCTCGGCATGCTTGCCATTAAGGTAGGAAGCTATTTTTTGAAGATATTCCTCACTTTCATAACCACTAAGGTTATAACGCTTTCCATCAATAATTACCTCTGCATCAGTTTTAGTTTTCACCGTTGTTCCCTCCATATAGTGCAAATGATGATAGTCTGCTGCCTTAATCAGACATTTTGTGCCTAATGACAGCTTATTTATGAAACATATAAATGGGATAATCCCAGATGATCGTAGGCTGCCTTTGTTACGACACGTCCTCTTGGAGTTCTGAGTATTAATCCATTAAGTACCAAATAAGGTTCATAGACCTCTTCAATTGTATCTGCATCCTCACCTATAGTTACTGCTACTGCATCAAGACCTACCGGTCTTCCGCCAAATTTTTCTATCATGGCATGAAGAATAGCTCTGTCAGTATTGTCAAGACCAAGCTGATCAACATCAAGCAAATCCAATGCATAGCCTGCGACCTCTGCCGTTATTCTTCCGTCATATTTGACCTGTGCAAAATCCCTTACTCTCTTTAAAAGTCTGTTTGCAAGTCTCGGCGTCCCCCTGCTTCTTCTTGCAATTTCTGTTGCTCCATCCTCTTCGATGTCAACCTTCAACACTCCTGCGCTGTTCATAACAATAGTCGTAAGCTCTTCTATTGTGTAAAATTCCATCTTACTTACAACACCGAAGCGGTCACGAAGTGGAGCTGTCAACATTCCCGCTCTTGTAGTTGCACCTACAAGCGTAAACTTAGGAAGCTTCAGCCTGACAGATTTACTGGCCGAACCACTTCCAATTACGATGTCTATTACAAAGTCTTCCATGGCAGGATATAAAAGCTCTTCGACCTGTCGGTTGAGTCGGTGAATTTCATCCACGAAAAGGATGTCACCCTCCTTGAGGCTATTTAGAATAGCTGCCATATCTCCTGGCTTTTCTATTGCAGGTCCTGAGGTGGTCTTGATATTTACACCCATCTCATTGGCAATGATACAAGCCAGTGTAGTCTTTCCAAGACCGGGAGGTCCAAAAAAGAGAACGTGATCCAAGGACTCATTACGCTGCTTCGCAGCATCTATGTATATCTTGAGGTTTTGCTTTACCTTTTCCTGACCTATGTAATCTGAAAGAAGCTGTGGTCTTAATGACTTTTCTACGACCTTGTCTTCTTCAAGAGATTCAGTTGTAATTATTCGTTGTGCCATAGTTTTCTATTTATGCTCCAAATTTATAGAAATAAACCTTCCTATACTTTAGTTATCAAAAATGAGTAATTATCTTAAGCAGACCTCTGAATAGCTTAATTAATGTTTCTCAAAGCTTCTGAGAGAATTGTATCAACATCTGCATTGTCAGCAAGCTTAAGCTTATTAACCGTATTTAGTGCCTGCGTTCTGGAATATCCAAGTGCCTCAAGTGCCATTACTGCTTCATGCTTTGCCTGTATAAGTGAAGAATTTTCACTGCTATCTGCGCCCGCTCCTGAAAGCTTTTCATTAATAGTCTCTTCAAGGTTGATTTTGTCCTTGAGCTCGAAAATAATTCTATCGGCCGTTGCTTTTCCAATTCCCGGCGCTTTTTTGAGAGTAGCTGAGTCTGAGCCGATAATTGCATATTTTATATCTGTAGGCATAAAAGCTGATAAAAGTCCCATTGCATTTTGTGAGCCTACTCCTTTTACGCTCTTTAAAAGCTTGTAGGTCTCAAGCTCTTCTCTTGACAAAAAGCCTGCAAGACTGACACCATTTTGCTCACTTACGATAAGCTGTGTATAAAGCCTCACCTGCTCACCTATCGCAGGGAGTCTTTCAGGCAGGGAGGTTGGAACTGAAATTTCATAGCCCATGCCATTACAATTTATTATAACGGAACCTATACTTGTATCCTCAAGGGTTCCTTCTATAAATGCTATCATATATAAACAATTCCTTTTCTAAAGGTACACCTAAATTAAAGTATACCATATATAGTGTTAAAGTTCAAACATCTCTTTGCATATTTTCTTACCTGTTTCAGTCACAAAGATATTTTTGTAAGCCTGTTCGACTGCTGTCTTGGGCGCATTATCTTCATGAAGATTTACCAGAAAATCTGCCTCAATCAAAATCTGATAATCAATCCCGTCAACCTCATTATAGGTATGATGATGCGCAATGAGATACTGTACCCGTTCTGATACCTCATCTGAAAAGCCTACCTGAGCCAATAATTCTTTTGCAAGTGCAGGTCCTTCTTTTTCCTGAAGCTTTCCATTGCAGTTGCCATATTTTTCTTCACACAAATGAATTCCTATGTCATGTGTCAAAGCTGCTGCTTCTAATATCAAAAGCGTCTTAGAATCTATATTTTCCATTTCTCCTATAAGCTTTGCATAGCTGTGCACCTTACAAAAATGCTGAATCCTTTTAGAATCACCGGTATAAAGCTTTATCATTTCAAAATGTAATTTATTTAACATATATTTTCTCCATCTTATCTACATAAAGTCCTGAGTTTAAAACTCTGGTAAATTCTTCATTTCCACGATTTTATTAAATCATAACACAAGAATTTTTAAATCGCAACCTAAGGTTGCAGTTGTTGGTTGCTTAAAGTATAATAGAGCAAACAGTATTTTGAAAATGTTGTCTAAACCAAAGTATATTACAAAACATATAATATTTTTCCACACTTCCTAACCAACACCCCATTTCTGCATTATACAGACAGAAGCTTCTAAGAAACTACGAAAGAGGTGAATGATTTGACCACTGAAGAATACCACAAGCAGATAGAGATGATGTCAAAATCTATGTTTCGTTACTGCCTTTCACGCACATGCTCATACCACGATGCCGAAGATTTAGCGCAGGAGATACTGCTCATAAGCTGCAAGGGCGAGAATAGTTTTCCAAACGAAAAAGCCTTCTATGCCTTTGTGTGGCGCACTGCTGACAATGTCCTCAAAAGCTGGTATCGCAACCAACGAGAGACAGAAGAACTTGACGATACCATCTCTGACGGCAGTTGGGAGGCACTTGAAGAACAAGCGCATAAAAACGAACAGCTAAGGCTTATCACAAGAGAACTGTCGCTTTTAAACTCCAACTACCGCAAAGCTATGGTGGCATATTATATTGACGAAATGTCAGTAAGAGATATTTCTGAGGCCTTTGGAATTACGCAGAGTATGGTTAAATATCTTCTCTTTCAGTCACGGAAAAAGATTAAGGAAGGTACTGTTATGGAAAGAAATTTTGGCAGATTAAGCTATGACCCCGTTGAACTGCAACTTGCGTTCTGGGGAACAAACAATAACTATTATGGGAAGGTCGACAAGCTGGCTCAAAACATCTTGATGTGCTGCTATTACGATAAGCAGACCGAGGAGCAGATTGCCTTGCAGCTGGGTGTTTCAACGGCATATCTTGAGGACAATCTTAAAAAGTTGCTCGAATATGATCTACTGACTGTAAAAAACGGCTTTTATCAGACCAATGTGCCAATTATCACAAACGATATTTTTGCCGAGATAGAAAAGGCTAACAAGACAGCCATTGCAGATATTTCAAAGCAGATAGTACAAACAATTGATAAAATGATTGAAGATGTTCGATCCTTAGGTTTCTACGGTAGCAATGCATCGGATAATACCCTCAAATGGATGTTAACGTCGCTGATACTGCACCTTGCGTATATCGACATGGCACAGGGCGAAATGACCCTTAATTTTCCAATAGATGTGTTTGGTGAGAAGTGCTTTCGTTTTTTTGTAGAAAAGAACGCAAGCGATCCATACAGCGTTGGCATATCCGCTAGGTTGAGTGGTGGCAGCATGATACTTTTCTGGGATGTGCTGATAAACGGCAGAAGATTGCATCCGATGGTGACGGACACAAGGGCTGATATGCTCTGCTCGCTGCTTTACCGTCAGCCTCAAACAGACAATGAGAAGTTGGTTTGTTCGGAGCTTCTTGAAATGGGTCTTGCCGTAAAAACCGATGAGGGTATTAAGCCCAATTTCCCATGCCTTACAAAAGAGCAGGGAGATAAGATAAACGTCATGATTGCCCCTATAGGTAGTGAGATTTGTAGAAGTCTTATCTCACGCACCGACAGCATTAGAGAGATACTCCTTGACCACACACCACGCCATCTTGCGAATTATGTGAGCAGAATGCCCATGCTGCTTTATTTCCGAGAAATTGAACAGATCATGCAGACTCTCTGCGAAAGCGGTCAGCTTTTGCCTATGAAGGGTGGTATATTTGGAACTACAGTGATGTATCTAAATAAGTGAGTAGAACCGGTATAACCTATTGACACACTCAAAACAATGAAGGCCGTCTCTTCAAAAGAGGCGGCCTTTGCATTTTAATTATTTTCTTTGACACCCTGAACCATTGTCAGTTCAACAGTTTCATCCTTTACATCTTCAACACCGGGTACAAATCCATGAATATTTTCAAGCAGCTTATCCATGCTTACAAGTTCTTCCATTGTAAGACCGTCTCCGGCATCCACAACAATATTATTTTGAAATTCAAGTTTACCAAAAAATGGTTTAAAATCAGAAACTTTAATTCTTTCTTTTAAATACTTGACTAGATTAAGGGTATAATAAGGTATTCTGTCAGTAGTTACAATATCGACAGCTCCACTTGAAAGTCCCCACCAGTAACCAATTGACTGAGTTATCTTTGAGGATTCTTCAATTTTCCAAGAACCCTTCATTACGCTTTTAATTATTGCAGCATACAGCTTGCCCCAATCCCAAAGAGGCGCAGCTAAATTAATTGGTGTATCACCACTAATATACACACCAAACTTCTTTGTGAGATTCTTCGGTGAAGACCAATCAAGATTACTTACAATATCACACTCATTGTTCCAGATATCATCCTCAGGATTTGAATTTTTAACCGAGGTCCATGAAAGATAAATCTGAGCATGAGGATTAACCATTTTTGCTCCAAGTGCGAAGGCATTAATTGAAGTAATGCTTCCATATACAGGATAATCTGCTACATATGAAATACGGTTATTTGAAGTCATTGCACCCGCAATAATTCCCATTAAAAATTTAGATTCATATGTACGAAGATAATAAGTTCTTACATTTTTTGTAGAAGCGTTCAAGGAACAGTTAAGTATCTTAACCTCCGGATGAAGAATTGCAACCTTTGCACATGCAGCATTATGCTGAGGAGATGTTGCAAAAATCATATCATAATCATTGTGGCAAAGCTCCTCAAGTGTTTCTTCAATTAAATCAACTGATACATCAAAAAATGCTTCAGTTTCTACCTGATTAGGAAAAACTTCATCTTCTACATAGTGTCGTCCGAATTCATGAGCATAAACCCAGGCTGAATTTTCAATATTTCCCAAATATACGAAAGCTATTTTTAACTTCTTAGGTGCTCGAAGCATATTGAGTGAGCTCATAAAAATATTTGATTTCGCCTGAACCGGATGGGTTGAAATAACTGTTGTATGCTCCTGAGCATTTCGCATAAACTCACTTCGAAGCTTTTCAATATCAGATTTTACCATTCCGATTGTATTGTTTTTTATATCATTAAAACCAAATATATTTACATAGAGTAGAAAAGCATCGCTCACAGAAAGAGGATATTTTTCCTCATTTTTAGCTTCATACTCTTTCTTGAATTTGGTGAAAAGAGAACGTACATCCATTCTCATATCATCATCCCAAGTATCAGCTTCGCCGGCAATCAATTTGAACAATTTTTCAAAAGAGCCTGTTTTGGTAAAATAGATATAATTAATTCCTCCTGTCTTTTCATAAAAGTCCAGGAACTCATAGTATATCTTATTTTCTTCTGAATCATCTCTTGCGGGAACAAGTCTTGTTACATTTGCTTCAATTTCATATGTATCCATATATTTTGAAACAGAAACCCTTTTATTGCCTTCTGAAACATAGAATTTGTTCATATATTCAAAGGCAATAATAGGCTCACGCAAGCCTTCAGCAATCAAACTGTCATAAAGATGACTCCATTTTGAAGCAAATTCACTCTCTGTTCCAAGTAATGGCAAAAAACTCCTTGTAAAGGAATTTGAACGATTAGCATTAACCGTTCCCACAATCTGATCAACAGGTATGGTCACAAGACCAAGCTTTGGTCTCGCTGTAATACTGACATTTTCTGTCAGGTCGTCAAGAATTGGAAGATAAGGATCTTCATTTTTTGACAAACATGCAGATTTTTCTCTTTCACCCATTTTTAAGGCAGTCTTATAATCTTCAATACTCATTTTACTCTCCATTTTAAAAGAACCACTGTCTGATTTCAGTGGTAAAACCTTCTCTTATCAAAGGAAAAATAAGAGACCAATCCAACTATCTTTTTCAACCTTATAATTTCATATTTCTTTCAATAAGTCAAGAGGCAAAAGGATTTAGCCTTTAACAAAAATACAAGCCAAAAGGAATAATTTTTTTGTAACTTTTATTAAGTCTCACCCTTTATAAAAGACCTAATTTATCCGAAAATAAGACACATAATCAGACAGATGTTGTTTTCGTGCAAAAGTGCACAAAAGAGTTGTCTTAAAAGGTTTGATTTTTTGTGAAAATTATTTTGGAGACTGCAATTGAAATTTGACGAAAATTATCATAAAATTACTTGGTTGTACAATGCAACTTAAAAGAAGGAGGAAATTACGATGGCAGCAACAATTGTAGCTCTTATAATTTTCCTTGCAATGTTCATAGTAATCATTCAGGGCAAAATAGACAGATACATTCCTGCCTGCATCGGTGCTTTGTTAGTACTTGTTGTGGTTTTTGGAATTATCATGCGAAGCAGCGAAGCTATCATGGAAACACTTAATGTAGAAAGCATCTTTACAAAAGCTTTCTGGATTCCCGGACACAATGCAGAGGAATCATCTTCAGGAATTAACTGGGCAACCATTATATTTATTGCGGGTATGATGATAATGGTAGAGGGCCTTGGTGATGCAGGCTTTTTCGGATGGCTCTGCATGAAGCTCGCAAAGCTTGTTAAATTCAGAATAGCACCACTGTTTGTAACATTTATGATTATGTCAGCAGTATTATCAATGTTTATTGACAGTATTACAGTTATACTTTTCCTTGCAGCAGTTTCAGTATCTCTTGCAAAACAGTTACACTTTGATCCCGTACCGCTTATTTTGGCGGAAATTTTCATGAGTAATCTTGGTGGCTCATCAACCATGTCAGGAGATCCACCAAACATTATTATAGGAACATCCCTTGGATATACTTTCTTTGATTTCCTTGGAAATACAGGTCTTATTGCACTTGTAGCAGGAATAATTCTTGTTATATATTTCTATCTTGTTTTCCGTAAGGAACTTGCAGCCAGCGAAGCAGCAAGACCAAAGGATATTAACTATCCTGATCCAAATTCATTCATCGAAAATAAGGTTTATTTTGGTGTAAGTTGTGGAATTTTTGCAATTGCAGTTGTTCTTCTTGTAACTCATGCTCAAACAGGACTTTCTGTAGCAACAATAGGTGTTATAGCAGCTGTTTTATCAGTTCTTGCTTCACTTATTATTGAGTCGCCACAGAAAACAGTTGAAATTCTTAAAAAGCTTGACTGGAAGACACTTGTATTCTTTATTGGTCTTTTCGTAGTCGTTGGTGGCCTTGAGCAGACCGGAGTGCTTGAAGTTATTGCAAACTTCATTGAAAAGATTTCAGGTGGAAATCTCGTAGTAATGGTAATCATTATTCTCTGGGTTTCAGCAATTGCATCAGCATTCGTTGACAATATTCCATTTGCTGCAACCATGGTTCCTGTAATCAAAAGACTTGCAGAAACAGCAACAACAGTTTCTGCAGCACAGCTTCTTCCTGTACTTGCTTGGACACTTGCAATTGGTACAGATATTGGTGGAAACGGAACCCCAATTGGTGCTTCAGCTAATGTAGTCGGTACATCAATTGCCGCTAAAGAAGGACATCCAATCGGCTGGGGTAAGTACTGTAAAGTCGCAGCCCCTGCAACACTCATTACTCTTGCAATTGCAACTATAATGCTTATTGTAAGATATGGTAGTGTTTTATTCTAAAGTGAATTTTTAAATTAACTATAAAAAGGCCGCCTCTTTTGAAGAGACGGCCTTTTAAATTTGTCTTTCACAACAAACTGTTATAGCTTAGTTTCTAATCACTATGATTTATAATTAATGTGTCTTTCTTTTGTATTCATTCCTGGCTGCTTCTCCATAGCCTAACAGTACATTAGGATTTTTTTGGGTAATAACTGTGGCTAACTTAGTTATTTCTTCGCTTCCAGATCTTATACCTCGCTTTAACCTGCATAAGGTTACAATTTTTCCCTTATTATCACCAAGCTTGGCGGTTGACCAAATTGTAAATAATAAGTAATTAAGCTGATAACGGTAAACCCATCCAATTTCATTATAATTGAAGAGTCGCCCGGTACCTTTTCCAAACACATAATTTTCGCTATAGCGCACCCTGTCGCCCAATATTGACGATGAGGCAATAAATTCGCTAAGCACCTGTTCATATGTACCATTTGCATGTAATGATGATATGAGGCTACTTACGCGGTTTGCCCCACATGTCCACGCAATTCCAAAAGGAAGGGTAAAGCATATTAAGATTATGGCGAAATCAGGTAATACATATAAATAAGCAATTGTCACTATACATAATACAATGAAAATGTTGCGTGAAATATAAGGTGTAATGAACTTCTTAAAGGCCTGCAAATCATCAGGCTTAACCGGTCTTTTTTGTCCTGCTGCCTGTTGTGTACTGTAACTAGTGGTATTATTACTGTAATAATTTGTCCCAGTACTATTTTGTGCCTTATTAGTACTATTATTTTTATTAGCACTGCTTTGAGCTGTATTGGCACTATTATTTTTATTAGCACTGCTTTGAGCTGTATTGGCACTGCCTGATTCAGCAGTTATTTCTTGTTTTGCACCGCAATAACTGCAAAATGTCGCAATTTCAGGGATCTCCGCTCCACAATATCGACAAAACATTATGATACTCCTCTTTTATTTGTTAATTATAGAGCCTTGTCCGGCATAATTCTTTTCAGTGTTTCATAGACTTCACTTGTATATTTTTTACCCCTGGAAAGTGAAAATTCAACAGTCTCCCCTATATCAAGGATAATCGTATTTTTATCACTCTGTTTAAATGACTTGGTGCTTGCCAATGGAATCATTGCCCAAGGCTTTCCATGCTCATGACCACTTGTAATAGCCTGCATCAACAAACCACTTCTTGCACTGGCTACCATCATAGCTTCATGTGAAATCAAAATTCTCTTTGTCGTAATTTTCAGATGCGAATTAGCGAGTCTTTTTGGCTTGTGAAGGAAAATTTCTCTCCAATCCATCTCATCCATCTCATCAGGAAGCGTGTCCCATTTTTTTAAGCTGCCATTCATATATACAATTGGCTTTGAAGGTTCAGCTTGCTGTGACTGTGTTGTCTGATTGTCATTGTTCGTAGGTGGAACATTGGTTTTAGGTGCCTCATTTTGTTTTGTGCCCGGTATTGTCTGATTACCATTATTTGTAGGCGGAATATTGTTTTTAAATGCCTCATTTTGTTTTGTAGCCTGACTTGTAATATCCATTTTATTTCCACACTTGAAACAGAAACGGCTGTCCGATGGCAGCAGCTGATGACATTTTGGGCATGTTACCATGCTATATACTGATTCATCCGAACTGTCAGCTTCAATTGTTGAAGTGCTTTGGCTAATATCTTCCTCACTATATGCTGATTCATCTGGACTTATAGCTTCACTTGTTGAAGTGCTTTGGCTAATATATTCCTCTTGAACCTCCTGTGTCGCTGATGGTTCGTTGCTATAAGTCTCGCTCTGCAATTCATTTAATCTTTTCAGCAATGCAGAAATTTCTTCCTGCCTTCTTCTTTCTGCCTCCAAGCGTTCCTGTTCCTGACGCTGTCTTTCAAGCTCCGCCTGGCGTTGTCTTTCAAGTTCTTCTTGACGTTGTCTTTCAAGCTCTGCCTGGCGTTGTCTTTCAAGCTCTTCTTGACGTTGTCTCTCAAGCTCTTCTTGACGTTGTCTCTCAAGCTCCGCCTGACGTTTTGCTTCTTCACGCTTTTCCTGAACAACTTGTTGTGCCACAGCAATCAAGGTTTCCAGTTCCTCAATTGACAATTCACTTAAGTTTTTCATACACTCATCCATTGCTTTGTACTCCTTAATGAAACTTTTTCGTGTTATAGGAAATTTTTCCATCCCCAATATGGCATATACCCATCACTCATCCCTAATGATTCTGTTAATTGGGATAAGATACTTTTGGTATATCATAAATTCAGCTTCAGAAGTATACCATTGTTTAACCTCAAAAACAATGGTGCTTTAATTTACAGCTTTCCTACATGTATAAAGCATGCTTTATCAGTTTGTATATCATCAAAGCGGATATTCCAGGTCCGCTTCGCTACTTGCTCATAACCTTAAAGCCTCTTCAGATAAGGTTAAATTGTTATAAAATGCAAAGGCCGCCTCTTTTAAAGAGACGGCCTTTACTTTTTATGGGATAGGGATTATCGGCTTATTCAACATCCTGTAATGCGTCGTAACCTTCTTCTCCGGTTCTTACTTTAACTACATTCTCTACATCGTATACGAAAATCTTTCCGTCTCCAATGTGTCCTGTATAAAGAACCTTCTTTGCTGTTTCGATTACTGTTGCAACAGGAACTGCACAAACTACTATATCTATCTGTACTTTTGGAAGGAGTGATGGTGAAACCTCAACACCACGATAATACTCAGGTTTACCCTTCTGTAATCCACATCCGAGTACATGACTTACTGTTATACCGGTGATGCCAATTGCCATCATTGCATCCTTTAATGGCTCAAGCATACGCTCCTTACAAACAATCTGAACCTTAGTCATCTTAGCTGAACCCTCAGGTACAAAGCTTGGAACCTTAGCAACAGGAATTGCTTCTGCAACAGGAGCAGAGCCTGTAACAGGTTCACAATCATCAGATACTCTGTCTGTAAGAATTGATGGAATTGAAGGTACGAAATCTGCATACGCACTTGCAAGACCATGCTCTGTCTTATCAAGACCTACTAATTCTTCCTCAGCACTTGCACGAAGTCCATGGAACTTCTTAATAAGCTGGAAGGTAATTATCATTAAAACTATTGTATAAACAACGATTACTGCAATACCAAGAACCTGAATTCCGAGGAATTTAGCTCCATCAGCAACGCTTGAATCACTGTGGAAAATTGAATAAATAAGACCATCCTCACCTAAAGGAGCATTCTTAGTTGCAAGTAAACCAACTGCGATTGTTCCCCAGATACCGTTTGCCATATGTACACCAACAGCACCAACAGGATCATCTACATGACACTTGAGGTCAAGGAATTCAACAACAACTACTACTAAGATACCTGAAACGATACCAACCACACATGCACCAATCCAATCTAAGGCATCACAGCCTGCTGTTATACCAACAAGACCTGCAAGAGAAGCGTTAAGACACATAGATACATCTGGCTTACCATTCTTAATCCATGTAAAAATCATACATGTTACTGTAGCAACTGCAGGAGCTACTGTTGTTGTTACGAATACAGAAGCTAATTCAGACATGCTTGTTGCTGCTGCACCGTTGAAGCCGTACCATCCAAACCAGAGGATGAAGCATCCGAGTGCACCGAGTGTTAATGAGTGACCAGGTATAGCATTTACTTTTGTAACCTTGCCCTTTTCATCCTTAACATATTTTCCAATACGTGGTCCTAAAATAATTGCACCAACTAAGGCTGCAACACCACCAACTGTATGGATGGCTGCTGAACCGGCATAATCATGGAAGCCGTTAACTGCTAACCAGCCCTGGCTATTCCATACCCAGCCTGCTTCGATTGGATATACAATAAGTGAAATTACTCCTGAATAAATACAATATGCTGAGAACTTTGTACGTTCAGCCATTGCTCCGGATACGATTGTTGCTGCTGTAGCACAGAATACAAGGTTAAATACGAATGTGCTTGCACCGCCACCGGCAAGAAAAGCATCATAATCTGTAAAAATTCCAAAATTTGGTTTTCCTATAATGCCTGCTACATAATCTTCAGACATCATAAGTGCATAACCGAGAACCGAGAAAGTAACTGTACCAATACAGAAATCCATCAGGTTCTTCATTATAATATTACCGGCATTCTTAGCTCTCGTAAAGCCGGTCTCAACCATTGCAAATCCGGCCTGCATCCAGAATACCAATGCGGCGCCTATCAGAAACCAGACACCAAATACGTTGTCATTGACATAATCCATTACGTCCTGTCCAACTGATAAAAAAGGTAACATAATTCAGTCCTCCCTATTCTTGACCTTTCGGTCTTTTTATTGAGCTCTCTCTTTCATCACCTTTTTCATTGTCTTTGTGGTGTAATAAAAAAGAAAAGGCGCGCAACGGATAGACAAGTTCATCCATTGCACGCCATTGTGCTCTACTCTTTATTGACAGCTACCATGATGCAACACTAAAAAATTCCTTTCAAAATACTTTTCTTTAAAAGAATTTTTAAACGAAGCAAGGCAATAAAAAAAGACACTGTGAGTAACCTCACAGCGCCTTTGCTGTCCTTCGTGAAGTATACTACCACATTAAGTTCAACTTGTAAAGACCTTTTTTCAATTTTTTTAATTTTTTATGATTTATAGGGGCATCCTTTAATCTTGCCAAATATATTTCTTCCTACATGAATAAGGTTTGGTATTATATTTGAATCTGTTTCGTTCCAATTATTAATATCAATCTTAATTGTTTGATCTAATATTTGTTGAAAAGTATATTTAGACTTACTTTTCATTTCTTTTATAATATCTGTAGGTCTCATTTCAACATACTCTTTTAGATTATTATATTCCTTCTTCTTCAATAAGAACATAAAAGCTGAGAGTTCATAAAATCCCCAATTTTCTATTACATCAACTGTTTGTTGCACATTTAATTTCTTTCCAATCATCCAATCATCATGACTTCTTATCCAAGTAAAATCTGAGAGGAACTGTTTTTTATAATGTTGAAGATTCATATAATTATCATTAATTAAAAAAACCAAATAATTTTCATCCATAATTGAGCATATTTCTTTTAAGTATCGTATAACCTCTAATTCATTTTCAAATGTCAAATATATCGAGCCGTCATCAACTTCCGTTTTAATTATTTTATACATTTTTTCAGCCATTGCAAAAATACCTTTCTTAAAGACTTTATTGGAATATCTGGACTCGTTTTACATCAATTTTTGCCTGTATTATGCTGAATGCAAATATGCATACCTTTTTCTGGTTCCTTGATACGCTTGAAATTACAGCCCCTTTTGTTATCTAGTTTGTTACTTTAGAACAAATGCATATGCTCTATTTCTAGAGGCACTTTATCTTCTATTCTATATGTTTTCTTATAAACCTTTGGCAACTCTGCCAGCTTTACTTTGTATCGATATTTTTCATATTTTTTAGAATTATCAGCACATGCATAAAATGGTTCAACTATACTAATCAATTTGTCAAAAAACGTATCGGTAAGCTGTTCAGTCAATTTTTCTGATTTAGTTATTTGCAAAAAGACCACTATCGCAGAATACTTAGCCTTTCCTTTAGAATCAGACCAAAACATATTCCATTCTGCCTTTTCACAATAAAAGCTTTCACCTCTTAACCAATGAGATGCTAAAAACTTTTTGTGAGAAGATATTATTTTATTCATTAAACCTTCATCACATTTTTCCTGAATCACAGTACCATTAAAATCGTCACGAATTATATTTTTTACAGTATGATTGCTTAGACTATCCAGTAAATCACATATTTTTTTTAATCGTTCATCGGTTTCTTTTTTAGAATCCGTATAGTAAAAATGCATTTCATACATGTTCTGCTTACTATCGAGATTATATTTTCTAAAATCTTCTAGGCTGGCACGTGCATATGGTTCCCTAATAATGTTATATTCAAAAGAGGGCTTCATACCATTGTTCACACACCATTTTTTAAAACAAAATTTTTCATACTTAATAAAATATTTTCTATAATCCTGTAATATTTCTGATGACAATACTTCTTTTAATGCTCTATAAGCTGTAGCTACACTACACTCTGGATTTTCTTCTAAAAATTCATCAATTGTGTCATATACTTCCTGATCATCTAAATTTTCATAGAATTTTGTACGAAACAAGTTGTAATCCAATTTGTAACCTTCAATCCATCCGTTTTCCCTTGTAAGATTATCTTTCGAACAAATTTGAGTTTCTCTACAGCTTAGATTTGTTTTATAATTATACCACCACTTAGTATAGTACTTTTCATCCGACTCATCATCTTCTTCAGAATCTACGAAAGCTAAATCAGTATTAATATTCCAATATTTAAGTTTAATCATAGAAAAAAACCTCTAAAAAATCAATCTCATTTGATATTTTTCATTAACAAATGTAGCTATTCTAACACAGTTGTAATAACATTAACTCAATTTAAAGCAGTTTTTATTTCTGTAATAATATTCTGACCCAATATGTCATTATAATAAGAGATATATACAAATTCCTGTTTTGTAAAAGCCTGTAATAATTCATCATAGGTTATATACTCTGTGTTAATGTCAAAGTCTTTAAACGTTACATTGCCCACCTCAAACGTCTTTACTGTTTTTTCATCTTTTTCGACATTACTTATTAGGCCACTACAACGTTTTAATTTATTTTCTTTCTTGTATTTTGCTATTTCTATAGTCGTTATTCCAAAATACAAATTTGCACTTGCTAAAGCAAATGTACTGATAACAAGTATCATATATTCAAGCAAAAAAAGTATAAGTTCAATCGCACCTTCGCCGTAATTATTATTTTTAATATTCATAACAATATATAAGCAAAAATCAAAACAAATCAGATAGGAAGCAACAGCTATAAATAACTCTTTTATTATTTTTAATTTATAATAATTTTTAAAGCTTCCCAAGTTGTCCAAAAAGTAATCATAAATTATCTTCATTTTTCTCCAATGCTATGCTAAGCTTTGATAGCTCATCAATTTTACTGTTCTTCAATTAATTCAATTTTTAATATTTTATTATCAGAAAAACAATTAACATAATAATAAATTCTAACAGCATCATTATTTGATTATGAATTAATCTAATGCGATAATCTTAATATTCAGACGAAAGCCTACCACAATTTATCAATACATACTATATTAATTATAGGAGCCGAAGTTGTAGCTTCCAATTCTTCAACAAAAATCAAGCCATCATTTAAATTTATATTCCACCTATATTCACTACTATATACTACTCTTGTTTCTCCGGACAAATAATCTGCATATACCAGATCATTATAATATCTATATAAAACATGTTCACCATCGAAGTAAACCACTTCACATTTATTATACTTTTCAGTAGCATTATCTATTTCAAATTTTTCAGTATCTTTATTATACTTCAATAAATATGCTGTTTCAAAACAATCAAATGACTGTATATTACAATCCTCATAGATATTGCAAATAGCGTAAATGTCTTCATTATTTTGTAGGGTAGAAAAAGAAAATGCTTCTTTATCAGGATTTTTGCCTAAAACATCAAAAATCTCCGAAATATAATTATTTAAATTATACTCAAATGCTTTACTTTCACCTTCTTCAAGAACCGAAGTGCATTCATTCGTGGACCAATATTTGCTTAAATCTTTCTTTACATAAGATAAATATCTTACCATAGGATAAGGTACAGCATTACGGTAAAAATCATAGCTATCCCAAAAGTCTCCGTCATATCGATAAAGCGTAGTATCACCCAATTCAACCACATCTCCTGTAAGCTCATGCCACTCATCAATATTTCTTAAATCTATATCCCATAATTCATCTTCTGTGATATATCTGCCGGCTACTATGTTATTATTAATATTTCCCAAATACAGCACATCGCATTTCCATTCTAGTGATTGAATCGAATCTTGATTATACATACCAAAAATATAGCCATCATTATAAGATATATTACAAAATGGAACTTTAACATTCTTCAGTAAATTTAAATTTTCATCATAAATTTGTAAATAGTAATCGTATCCACTATTTATAGCATAAACCAGAAACAGATAGTCATCACTTGCTGCTATAGAACATAATTGCACATCACCATCTTGCTCTTCAAACATTTTTAATCCCATCGGTAAAATTTCACCGGTTTCTATGTTTTTATAATAAACATCATAACTATAAAAACTAAATCCGATAATATAGTTTCCTATTTGGGTAACTTTATTGACACCTGAATCACAAGCTATAACTCTCGTGTCGTCATGAGATGTAGTAATTAATGATAAAGAATTTTTCAAATCACATCCAGTCAGCATTGCACAAAGCAAAGCTATACATATTATAATTTTAGTTTTCATGAAGTATCTCCTTTAAAATTTTCAATTAATGAAGCCGATACTTTACGCTACCTTAATTGGATGAATCTTAAAGGTAAATCTAAAAATGACAGTGTAACATAAGGATGCATTTATTGAATTGTTAGGTTGTATAACAACCAAATAAAGTATACGCCCACGATAATCAACTGTCAACATTTATGATTTATAGGGGCAACCTTTATCTGCCAGGGTATTAGTGCGGTGCTTACAGCTGTATTTTCAAGTATTTGGGGCATTATTATTTTTTTCAATTAAAAATATCTCATAATGCCTATTGTAAGCCTAGTAAACTTGAGCTTACCTCCATCATTTATAATAATCTGTAACCTTGACTGACTCGAATATAATTAAAAGAATTTTAAAAGTTAGCAGAGCAAAAGCTCTGCTAACAAATGAGGTTCTATTATTTTGTCATCTATGATGCTCATAGTAGTAAACTATTCCGGTATTCGGATCGTAAACTGCTAGTGCATATGATGAGGAAGTATCCTTAACCGAACTATCGTCATCATTAGAAAGATTTCTATAATAATAATATCCGTCTTTAATTAATGGAATTACATTTTCACCATTTACCGATATAGCAGATGGAAATTCGGTTGAGTTAATGCTTAAAGTTTGTGTAGTATTCAAATATTTATCATAATCATCATCAGATATATTTGTTTTACCATATACCACATCACTCAAAGAAGTAGGTAATGGATACGTACTCCACTTATCACTATTTTCAATTTTTTCTTTAACTGCTGCCTGTTTACTGTCCGTTACCTTCCATGAAATGATCGTATCACCTTCGCCAAAAATGCCCTCTTGATCATCATAGTAAATATCTTCCTTTGCACTTAATGCAGATTTTCCAATCAATTCAAATAACGTATATCTGTAAGAATCCTTTACCACATTAATCACAACCAGTATCAATAAAATTACAGCTATAGCAATTATTATTTTTAAAATTTTTTTAGATTTAGCTTTCATTATATATACACCTTCCTTAAACAATTTCTTTTGTTATATTCAATGAATCATATATGCTCTGTCCCCTGTATTTTCTAAAATCAATCTTCACAAACCATTTTCCTATTAAAGAGATCAGCTTCCTCCAAAAAATGTTTGCTAGGCTTAGTTCCTCTATGAAAAATATGTATTTCAGTGCTATACAATGATGTACTCCAAACTCCCATTTTGTCCTCCTATTCTGGGTCTACTGCCGTCTGTCTGCTGTTTCCGTCATATCTGCTTATGCTTAAGCTTCCGTCTGTGAATCAGCTTTTGTAAATTAATCGCCTTTTAAAATTTCCTGTCCCTTTTTCTTCTTCGGTTGGTTTGTAGCCTCTATGAAAAATCCTAACTTCTGTATCTCCATCATCATATATAGTTTTGTACGGGTTTGACATTCTACATTTTCCACCAACTTCTAAATACTCTTCGTTTTTCCATTTTGCAATATATTTTGTAATATAATTTTCAAAATTTATGTCCAAAATGTCAGTATGACCATCATATTGATATCTATACGATTTATCATTCTTACCCAAATAAGTAATAAACTTTTTTGTAAAAACTCTATATGAGTCGAATGTAATTTTAGTATTCATCGGCACATACAACGAACTATAATCTATATCATTCTTTTTGGAATAATAATTCCAGTCTAAATAAAAGCTAGTAGTTGATTGTAATGGAAGAATACGTAAGTTATCTTCTCTGCCTATCTCAGACAAATCTTCAAATACCTTGTCATATATCTGAATTATTGCTCCACCTTGCACATAATTCCAATTCCCATCATATGAATCCTGTATTGAACCTATTTTTTGAAATACAATATACTTTCCATTATTTAAACCATTTCCATGCATACAGTATGCGTATATTCCATCCAGCTCAAATACATCTGATTTTCTACGTCTCTTCTTTTTCAAAACATTTTCCGGTTCAGGTGTTTCTAATTCACTTTTTAATTTTTCAATTGTTTTCTTCCATCTAGGATTTGTGCCAGATGTTTTCAATTCGGATTCTATAAGCAATAATGCACTCTTTTTTACTATATGAAATAATCTTCCTGTTTTCCACTGTGTATCTGCTAACGCATACCATAAATATTTTTCTTCTTCAGTGCCGATTAATTCTTTAAATGTATCAATTGTAGAATTATAAGCTTTATCATAATCTAAATAACAATCTAATTGTTCAAGATAAAAGCCTTTAACATCTAAACTAACATCATTTCCATATAAGGTATAACTCCATACTCCCATTAGTACTCCTATTCTGGATCAGCGATAGATTCCATAAGCAATTTCATATCAATCAAAGCGGATATTCGCAATCCGCTTCGCTACTTGCTCATAACCTTAAGGCCAC
>CAZVBH010000021.1:0-30676 GCA_964625275.1 uncultured Lachnoclostridium sp. | reverse complement strand
GTATGAATAAAATCATCCGTCCGGCGTATATGAGCGTGATGGAAGAAAGGCAGTTGTGACGACAATAAGAGAATTGGGACACTTCTAGCTTTACTTTATCTATCTTATGAGATTTACATATTGGCAAAAAGAGCAATCTATGATATATTGTTTTTCGGTAAATTGTCTTAGATTGACATGATGTGTCACTTTGCAAATAAGATAAAATAAAGAAAAGAGGAGACTAAAGTTGATAAATATATCAGATTATCCCTACTTATATGAAACCCATCTTCATACCTGTCAGGGCAGTGCCTGTGCAGTAAATACAGGTGCAGAAATGGCAAAGGCTGCTAAGGAAGCGGGCTATGCTGGAATTATTGTTACGGAGCATAACTGGGGTGGTAACACTGCCGTAGGAAGAAGAACAGCAAAGCCATCAACCTGGGAAGAATGGGTGTCATATTTTATTGAAGGTTATCTTGATGCAAAGGCTTATGGGGATAAGAATGATTTAGATGTATTTTGGGGCTATGAGGCAGGCTATAATGGAACAGAATTTCTAATCTATGGAATAGAACCAAAGTGGCTGATTGAGCATCCGGAAATTAAGACAGCTTCAGTAGAGCAGCAGTATAGCATGATACATGAAGCAGGAGGAATGGTAGTACATGCACATCCTTTTCGCGAAGAAACCTATATTCCTGAAATCAGGCTCTATCCGGATTATGTTGATGCAGTTGAGGGAATTAATGCAGCTCACTCCAATCCGTCCAGTAAAGCTCATAATATAATAGACTATGATATTAGAGCTCTTGAATATGCTAATAGTCATAAGCTTCCAATTACGGCAGGCTCAGACATACATAGTACTAATTTGTTTTGCGGAGGAGTGGCATTCAAGCGAAGGCTCACTTCAATTCAGGATTATTGCAAAGCAATCCTCTCAGGAGAAGATTACATACTAACTAACGGAGTAGATTATTTTTCAAAATTTGGAGAAAAAATTTAAGCTTATTGAAAAAGTCCTTATCCAATATTAAGAGTTGGATAAGGATTTTTTGCTTTGATATCTGTCAAAATGCAAAAAAAATTACAAAATTACATTAACAGCAGTAGACAAAATATGACATATTAGTGTAAAATACGAATGGAGAGATATTATCATTTTTTAGATATAAATCCCAATGTACTTAAGATTATAATAAAAAAATGTAACAAATATCAAAGTACTAATCTTTAGCAATGGTTTTGGACTATTAGTATCATCAAAGTCACAAATAATCATTGAGCAGCATCATATTAATTATAAATTAATTTGCAAACAGTTTCACAGTTTGCTCATAACCTTAAAGCCACTTCTGAAAACGGCAAAAAGAGAGTAATATGAATTAGGAGTTTCATATGCAGTTTAAAAAGCTATTTAAAAATAAATATATTTCCACAGTCATTTTAATGCTAATAGGAATTCTATTAAATTATGCCGGCTCTCGCTGCGCATCAGTTTTAAAGCTGCCATTGTGGTTTGATGCTTTTGGCACCTGTATTACAGCAGGATTTTTAGGCCCTGTTTTTGGTGCTATCTGTGGTGCGGCAGGAAATATTTTTCTTGGACTCTCTCATCCGGTTTCATATTTGTATGCTGTAACTAATGTAGTTATAGGCATTGTTGTAGGCTGTCTTGTCAAAAGAAGCTGGATGGACAGTCTTTTCCATGCTCTTTCACTTGGAGTAATAATTTCTCTGATTTCAGTATTTGTTTCAGTACCACTAAACTGTTTATTTTATGATGGTTACTGTAGCAATATGTGGGGCGATGGACTTTATGAGATGCTTCTTCACTATAATTGCAATTTTGTAATTGCTGCTATAATAGGAGAAATATATGTAGACTTTCCTGACAAGGTTCTGACCGTTTTTCTTACATATCTAATCATGAAAAATTTATGGATGAGAGAAAACTTCCTAATTGTTGATATTAAAATAAAAAAATCAGATGATAAGAAAATAATTGCCGGATTTTTAATACTTTTATTAATTGGCAATTTGTCTGCTTCGGTTAATTTAGCAAAGGCAGATATTTCTACGGAAAATTTATCAAATACTAATATTTTAAAAGAAAGTGATGCTGCTTTAGACAGTGAAGAAGAGGAAGATTCAACCTGGTATATTACCACGATATACAATAGTGATAATGGACTTACAGGTGGTGCTGCAAATGATATCGCAGAGACTGAGGATGGTTATATCTGGGTAGGAACTTATGCCGGACTTTATCGCTATGATGGTAAAGAATTTTTGGGGATGGATGAGCTTGAATCAGTTAAAAACGTAAACTGTCTTTATGTAGATAATGATGGACGACTTTGGATAGGTACCAATGACAATGGTGTTAGCATTTATGAAAATGGCGAGGTGACGGATATCATTAATCTTACTAACGGACTTACCTCTAACTCAGTAAGATGTATAAATGAAGATTCCTATGGCAATTATTATGTAGGCACTTCAGACACTATGTGTATAATACAAAATAATGACGGCTTTAAGGTTACCTCTGTAATTCCTGAAATTACTTATGTCTCAGATATAGCAACCTCGGATGATGGCGAAACCGCCGTTGTCACAAATGCAGGAAATCTATTTTTACTTCAAAATGGTGAAATAATCAATACCTTTTATCCTAATGAAGGTGATGATTATTATACCTGCTGTGAGTTCTTTTCATCAGGTGAATTGCTTGTGGGAACCTCAGGTTACATTGTTAATGTAGTGACCTTAGAGGATGGTAAAAAAATCAAATCAAGGAATCTTGATACAGGTGAATTAAAAAACATAAATGACATAAAAAAGGATGAAAGTAATAACATCTGGATTTCGGCGGATAATGGTGTTGGTTACAGAAATCAGACCGGAAGCTTCAAATCCTTTAGTGTAAGTGGTTACAACAGCTCTGTAGATCATGTTATGGTTGATTATTTTGGAGATGTTTGGTTTACTTCATCGCGAATGGGACTTTTGAAGCTTTGTGAATCTAAATTCATTGATGTATATACTCAAAGTGGTGTAGAAGAAGCTGTTGTAAATTCGGTTACAATGTGGAACGGTTATTGTTATTCAGGAACAGATGAAGGACTTGATATAATTGATTTGAACAAGCATAAAGAGATTACTAACGAACTTACTGAAAGGCTTAGTGGCGTGCGTGTTCGTAGCCTCTATGTTGACAGCAAAAATCATTTGTGGATTTGTACTACAGATGGTGAAGGCTTGATGGAAGTAGATTCAGAGATGAATATAACTCTTTATAATACTGAATCAGGTACAATTGGAAACCGATTCCGTTCAGTACTTGAATTATCGGATGGAACGATTGTAATTGCTGAAAATACCGGAATAGATTTCATAAAGGATGGAATTGTTGAATATACACTTAGTGAAGAAGACGGATTATCTACGCCGCAAACATTGTCATTACTTGAAATGCCTGATGGCACTCTGATGGCCGGTACTGATGGTGATGGTATAGCCCTGATTAATGATGGGAAAATCACAGGTAAGATAGGTGTAGATAACGGTCTTACATCAGGTGTAATTTTGCGAATTGTTGCTGCTACAGATGGTTATATTTGTGTGACAAGTAATTCACTTTGCTATATTGATAAAGCTAATAATGTAACTCAGTTGAATTCATTTCCATATTCAAACAATTATGATATTATAAACAGCACTGATGGAAAGCTTTGGATTTTATCTAGTGCAGGAATTTATGTGGTTGATGAAGAAAGTCTTATCGTTAATAAAGAGCTGTCCTATGAATTATTAGATTCAAGGCAGGGCTTGAGCGAACCATTGACAGCTAATGCCTGGGATTATATGGACGAAGACGGTAATTTGTATCTATCCTGTACAACGGGTGTATATATGGTAAATACAAAAAAATACAGCCTTTATTCTAAAGAGTATCTTATGATGGTAGAATATCTTCAGGCAGATTCAGTAACATATAGTATTGATACTGAATCCTCACTGAAAATTGAGGATGATGTTAAAAGGATAGTTATAAAGCCGGTTATTTTTAACTTTACTTTGAATGATCCTTATGTGAGATATTATCTTGAAGGCTTTGATGAACAGCCAATAGTGGTAAGGCAGAGTACTCTTGGTGAAATTTCCTACACTAACCTTTCACATGGTGAGTATACTTTTCATTTGGAAATTATGGACAGTAATGGTGAAGAGGTCGTACAAAGCTGTACCTATAAAATTGTAATTGAAAAGCAAATTTGGGATTATGGATGGTTTAAGGCTTATATTGTATTTGTCAGCATAATGATAATTACTTATCTTACCTGGCTTATTACCAAGCTACACAGTGGACATATAATTGAAAAAAAGAATCATGAAATTTTCATTGCTAAAAAACAGCTTGAAATGGGACGACAGACAATACAGGCAATTGCAATGACAGTGGATGCAAAAGACGAAAATACGAGCCAGCATTCCTTTAGAGTTGCGGCTTATTCATATCGCATAGCTGAAAGGGCAGGATGGTCCAAGGACAGATGTGAAAATTTGAGACAGATAGCACTTTTGCATGATATAGGCAAAATAGGTATTCCTGATTCAGTATTAAACAAACCTGCAAAACTTACTGATGAAGAATATAAAATTATGAAATCTCATGTAACAATTGGAGCACAGATTTTAAAAGACTTTACTTTAATAGAAAATGCAACTGATGGAGCACTTTATCATCATGAACGTTATGATGGCAAAGGCTATGTTTATGGCCTAAAGGGTGATGAAATTCCAGAAAATGCAAGAGTAATAGGTATTGCAGATGCGTTTGATGCAATGACCTCAAAGAGAGTTTATCGTAAGCCTATGGATAAAGAATATGTACTTAACGAGCTTAGAAATGGCAGCGGTACTCAGTTTGATCCATATTATTTAAAAATACTTTTGGAGCTTATCGAAGATGGCACAATAGAAATAGCAAATTGGAGTTAGTATTGTTCTTATAAGCTTATGATTTTACCTTTTTCCATATGAAAAATCCCTACCTTGCTTCTAACGAAGTAGGGATTTTTTACTACTTGACATATACCCCTAAGGGGTATATAATAATCGACGATTACCAATACTATAAAATCAAAGCGGATATTCCAGGTCCGCTTTGATACTTGCTCATAATCTTAAAGCCACTTCGTGGCCCATCAGTAGGAGTCCAGCCTCCTACTGATGCTGAAAAGTCATGTTACCCCAAAAGCTAGACTTTTAGGGGTAACATATCCCACTTAAGAAGCGGGGACTTTTCAGATAAGGTTAAATTTTAGAACAGGAGAATAGCATGAACGAAAATTTATCCGAAAAATTCACTAATGAATCTTCTGACTTAAATTCAGAAAAAATGGGTATGCTTGAAGCTAAAGACTGTTGCTGTTGCCGCAAAAAAGCGCGCTCTGAGAAGGAAGTTAAGGATTTAATGAACCGCCTTAGAAGAATTGAGGGACAGGTGCGTGGAATTCAGAGAATGGTTGAAAATGACAGCTATTGTCCTGACATAATTACTCAGGTGGCAGCTGTAAATGCAGCACTTAACAGCTTTAATAAAGTGCTGCTAGGAGAACACATACGAACCTGTGTTTCTGAGGATGTACGTATGGGAAATAGCGAAAAAGTAGATGAACTTGTCGGCCTTTTACAAAAGCTGATGAAATAAAGAGTGGGAGATTATTGAATGAAGCAATTTAACGTAACTGGAATGAGCTGTGCTGCATGCAGCAGTCGAGTTGAAAAGGCTGTTATGAAGGTGCCCGGTGTCGAAGCATGTTCTGTAAGCCTTTTAACTAATTCAATGGGTGTCGAAGGTGACGCAAAGGAAAATGATATTATTTCAGCTGTTATAAATGCCGGTTATGGAGCATCACTAAAGGATGCCCCTAAAGATAAATCTAAAATACGTATTGACTATGAAGCTGATGAAAAGGCTTTAGAAGATACTGAAACACCTAAATTGAAGAAAAGGCTGATTTCTTCACTAATTTTTCTCTTGGCTTTAATGTATTTTTCGATGGGACATATGATGTGGGGATGGCCATTACCCAAAGCAATTGAAAATAATCATGTAGCAATGGGACTTATACAGCTATTGCTTACAGTCATTATTATGGTTATAAACCAACAATTCTTTATCAGTGGCTTTAAGAGTCTTTTAAAGGGCTCACCGAACATGGATACACTTGTTGCGCTAGGCGCAAGTGCTGCATTTTGTTACAGTACCTATATTTTATTCGCAATGACAGATGCCCAGATGAAAGGTGACATGAAAGCTGTCATGAGCTATATGGATGATTTTTATTTTGAATCAGCCGCCATGATACTTACACTGATTACTGTTGGTAAAATGCTTGAAGCCCGTTCAAAAGGAAAAACAACTGATGCCTTAAAGTCTTTGATGAAACTTGCTCCCAAAACAGCTGTTCTCATAAAAGAGGATAATGAGACAGAGGTATCAATTTCAGAGGTTAAAATAGGTGATATTTTTGCGGTAAGACCAGGTGAAAGCATACCTGTTGACGGTATTGTAGTAGAGGGTAGTAGTGCGGTTAATGAATCAGCACTGACAGGTGAAAGTATTCCTGTAGATAAACAGACCGGTGACATGGTTAGTGCAGCCACAATAAATCAATCAGGTTATCTAAAATGTGAAGCAACGCATGTGGGAGAGGATACAACCTTAGCCAAGATTATACAAATGGTTTCAGATGCGGCAGCTACAAAAGCACCAATTGCAAAAATAGCTGATAAAGTATCGGGCGTATTTGTACCCACAGTAATAATAATTGCTATTATTACTACGATTGTCTGGATTTTGTCAGGCAGTGGAATGGGTTTCGCACTTGCCAGAGGAATATCAGTTCTTGTAATCAGTTGTCCATGTGCATTGGGACTGGCAACACCGGTGGCAATAATGGTTGGAAATGGTGTTGGAGCCAAAAATGGAATTTTGTTTAAAAATGCAGCTACCCTTGAAAATACCGGACGTACTGAAATAGTTGTACTGGACAAGACCGGGACAATTACTAAAGGTGAGCCAAAGGTGACAGATATTATACCTGCTGAAGGAATTAAAAGCTCTGAATTACTTTTGCTTGCAGCCTCACTTGAAAGCAAGAGCGAGCATCCATTGGCAAAGGCAATAATGGATGAGGCTTGTAACCAAAATATTGAGCCATTGGATACACTTGAATTTCAGGCTGTGCCAGGCAATGGATTAAAAGCAAAAATTGGTGACCAAATAATTATTGGTGGCAATGTCTCTTATTTAGAAAAACAGCTTGTACTGCCGGCTGAGCTTAAACCAATACTTGACGAACTAAGTGATAGTGGTAAAACACCACTTATATTTGCTGAAAATGATAAATATATAGGAACAATTGCGGTCGCAGATACTATCAAGGAAGATAGCAGGGAAGCAATAGAAGCCTTAAAAAACATGGGAATAAGGGTGGCAATGCTTACCGGCGACAACAAAAAAACGGCAATGGCAATTGGCAGACTTGCAGGTGTTGATGAGGTTTATGCTGATGTATTGCCGGATGGCAAGGCAAAAGTAGTCAGTGAACTAAAAAAGCAAGGAAAGACCGCAATGGTAGGGGATGGAATAAATGATGCACCGGCACTTACCTCGGCAGACACCGGAATAGCAATTGGTGCCGGAACAGATGTTGCCATTGATGCGGCTTCAGTTGTACTTATGAAGAGTAGCTTAAATGATGTTCCATTGGCAATTCGATTAAGCAAAGCTACACTTAAGAATATTCATCAAAATTTATTCTGGGCCTTTTTCTATAATGTAATTGGAATTCCACTTGCAGCAGGCATATGGTATCCGTTGTTTGGAATCAAGCTGAATCCGATGTTTGCGGCAGCAGCCATGAGCCTTTCAAGCTTTTGTGTTGTAACTAATGCACTAAGACTTAATTTGTTTAAGGTACGTCTCAAAGGGAAAACGGATGTTATTGAAAACAAGGCATCGTATGAATTTCAAGATAAAAGTGAAAAAGCTTTGAAGTATGATACGGAAGATGATACAAATTCAAAATCAAAGACAAAACTAATTGATAAATCAAAAAATTCTGATAATGAAAAAAGCAAAAAAATAAATGAAAGCGAGGAAAATATAATGAAGAAAATAATTAAAATTGAAGGTATGATGTGTGGTCATTGCGAGGCTCATGTAAAAAAAGCATTAGAAGCTATACCTCAGGTTGAATCGGCTACAGCAAGCTATAAAGAAGGTATTGCAGAGGTTAACTTAAAAGAAGCCGTTGACACTGAGGTGCTTAAAAATGCCGTAGAAGCGCAGGATTATAAAGTGGTATCAATCAGTTGACAATAAATTATCTTTATAATATTATATAGAAGCAAAAAAAGTTCACATTCATTTGATGTGAACTATTTTTGCGACTTTATGAAATTAATAAGAAAGTTTAAAATTTTTATAGAAAGAGGTAGTTAGATTGACAAAAAGAATAGCAGCTCTACTCATAGGTACATGCTTCATATCCTTTGGAATAGCCTTTATGTCAAAGGCAGATATAGGAATGTCTCCATTATCATGCTTCCCGTATGTGATGTCGTTAGTTTTTTCTAAATTAACATTAGGCAACTGGGTATTAATTTGGAATGCATTATTTGCAATATTACAAATCCCGGTAGAAGGTAAAAATTATAAATTATATATGCTTACACAGATACCCTTAGCATTTCTACTGGGCTATTGTACGGATTTTGTAAAATATCTAATTGATGGATTAAGTGCTTCAAGCTACATAATTAAAATTCTATTGGTATTTGTAGGAACCTTGTTCACTGCTTTTGGAGTATATCTTACAATTAATGCTAAGCTGGTCATGAATGGACCGGAAGCCTTTTTAAAGTCAATTTCAGATAAAAGTGGAATTAAATTTGGAACTCTCAGATCATGCTTTGACATATCTAATGTATTGTTGGCGGCCATTACTTCGCTTATAATTTATCATGCAATTTACGGAATAAGAGAAGGAACTGTATTTGCAGCAATTTTTACAGGAGTTTTCGTAAATATTTATACTAAATTATTAAGTAAAAATCACTAAGTAGGCATGTGTTTCATGCTACACATAGAAAAAGATTAATGTGCAAAATGTTTTGATAAACTTTATTGCTCTTAGTTAATTTTAATTTGGAGAAATGTTATGAATAATACTAACAACCCCTTGGGTACTAAGAAAATAAATAAGCTATTATGTTCCTTTGCCGTTCCAAGCATAATCTCAATGCTTGTAAGCTCTCTTTATAATATAGTGGATCAGGTATTCATTGGACAGAGAGTTGGAGAGCTCGGAAATGCAGCAACGAATATTGCTTTTCCTCTATCAATTTCCTGTGTGGCACTTGCTCTTGTATTTGGCATCGGTGGTGCATCAGCCTATAACCTTTCAATGGGAAATGGTGACAAAAAACAGGCAACTGATTATATGGGAAATGCAGCAGTTATGTTGGCCTTAAGTGGACTTATATTAGCAATTATTACAGAAGCTTTTTTGAGACCACTTATCATTTTCTTTGGCTCTCCTGCAAACGTTCTTGATTATGCTATTGAATATACAAGAGTTACGGCGATTGGCTTTCCTTTCCTGATTTTTTCAGCTGGTGGTGGACATCTTATACGAGCTGACGGAAGACCTAAAATAAGTATGATATGTAATCTTGTTGGAGCTGTTATTAATACCATATTAGATGCAATTTTTGTGTTTAAGCTGGATTGGGGAATGACAGGCGCTGCTCTTGCAACTGTTATAGGTCAGGTTATTTCTGCAGGCTTAGTATTTTGGTATTTATCACACTGTCAGACAGTACGTCTTATAAAAGATAATCTTAAAGTAAGACTTGCAAATGTAAAAAGAATTGCGTCTTTAGGAATGGCTCCATTTGGTAATCAGGTAGCTATGATGATTGTTCAGATTATAATGAACAATTCTTTAAAATATTATGGAGAACATTCAATCTATGGATCAGCTGTGCCTATTTCATGCGTTGGAATAATTTCAAAAGTAAATATGGTATTCATGTCATTTATAATCGGAATATCTCAAGGACTTCAGCCGATTGCAAGCTTTAATTATGGCGCAAAACAGTATAGTCGTGTAAAGGAAGCTTATTTAAAGGCAATAACAGCGGGTGGTATAATGGCAATTTTTGCTTTCCTGATGTTCCAGATATTCCCAAGGCAGATTATTTCGTTTTTTGGAAAAGGTTCAGATTTATATTATAAGTTTGCTATCAGTTACTTCAGAATATTCTTATTTTTTACATTTGTAAATTTCTTACAGCCGATAAGCTCAAACTTTTTTACAGCTATCGGCAAACCTAAAAGAGGTGTATTTTTGTCTCTTACCAGACAAATTATATTTCTTTTGCCATTAATTTTGATTTTACCTTTAAAGTTAGGTATTGACGGAATTATGTATGCAGGCCCTGTTGCTGACTTTTTTGCAGCCTTAATCTCATTTATTATGGCTTTTAGGGAACTGAGACAGGAAAAGTATTGTAAATAGTTAAAAATATGTTGAAAAAAATAATTTTCTACTTGCGAAAAAGCTAATATCTTAATATAATTGGAACAGAGTGTAATCTGATTTACTATGTATATCTATGTGCAAACGTAGAAGGGGATTATCACTGTGCGTGTAAACGCGGTCATTTTATGTAAAAAAATATATATTTAGGAAAGAAGGACCAGGTTTATGAAAAAAGTTACTATTATTGGTGCCGGAAGTGTAGGTGCTACAATTGCTTATACAATCGCACTTCAAGGTCAGGCATCAGAACTTCTCATGATCGACATCAACAATGCTAAGGCAGAGGGTGAAGCTCTTGATATCAGACAGGGTAGCCCATATTTCTCACCTGTAAAGATTAATTCAGGTGACTATTCAGATGCTGTAGATTCAGATGTTGTAATCATTACTTCAGGTATTCCAAGAAAAGCAGGCCAGTCAAGACTTGAGCTTGCTCAGACTAACGTTAATGTAATGAAGGATATTGCTCCAAAGATTACTAAGTATGCACCAAATGCTATTTATATTATCGTAAGCAATCCTGTTGACGTTATGACTTATGCATTCCACAAGGCTTCAGGAATTCCGGAAGAAAGAATCATTGGTTCAGGTACAACACTTGATACAGCAAGACTTCGTTCAAGAATTGGTGAAATTTACAATGTAGCTCAGAAGAACGTACATGCTTATGTATTTGGTGAGCATGGCGATTCATCATTTGTTACATGGTCTCTTGCAAACATTTCAAACATTCCTGTTGACAAGTATCAGGAGTCAGTAAGCAATCATATTGACTGTCCTAAGCTTGATAAGGATGAAGTTGAAGATTATATCAAAAAGTCAGGTGGACGCATTATCGAGCGTAAGGGTGCAACCTTCTATGCAATCGCTGTTTCTGTATGCGAAATTCTTAAGGCTCTTGATAAAGCAATCGATACAAACCTTTGCGTATCAACAATGATGCATGGTGAGTATGGCGTTGACAACTGCTGCCTCAGCACACTCGTTTCAGTAGGACGTAATGGTGTTACAGGTAAAGTACTTCTTCCTCTTTCACCGGAAGAAGAAGTTAAGCTTCAGAAGAGTGCAGCAAATCTCAAGGAAGTAATTGACAGCCTCGAGGTTTAATTTATTAATTGAATTTTAAAGGCAGCATGTGCTTAAACCCGGTGCATGCTGCCTTAAAGTGTTTTTAGGGTTATTAGCTACAACTAATTAAAGTTTGAAAAAGCAAACAGAGGTGCTTTCACAAATCGCTTACACCTTCATGGTTTTTCAAAGAATAAATTACTTAGAATATAACTTATATACTCATATAATTTATATAAATAAAACAAACAGGAGGATTTATATGGAATATCGTATTGAACACGACTCCATGGGAGAAGTTAAGGTTCCGGCTGATAAGTATTGGGCTGCACAGACGGAAAGAAGTCATGAAAACTTCCCTATTGGCGTAGGCATTGAGACCATGCCAAGAGAAATTACTTATGCTTTTGGCGTTTTAAAGAAGGCTGCTGCCATTGCCAATAACGCATTAAAGCCGGAGAAAATGACAGATAGAAAGTTGGCTGCAATTTCTCAGGCATGTGATGAGGTGAGAAATGGGGAACTTAATGATCATTTCCCTCTTGTTGTATGGCAGACTGGAAGTGGCACTCAGTCAAATATGAATGCCAATGAAGTAATTGCAAATAGGGGAAATGAAATCGCAGGAGAGAAGATTCTTCATCCAAATGATGATATTAATATGTCACAATCATCTAATGATACCTTTCCAACAGCGATGCATATTGCAGCAGTTACTGCTATTGAGGATAAACTGTTCCCTGCAATAGATCTTCTTGTTGAAACCTTTAAGAGACTTGAAGCTGAAAATGAAGGCATTGTAAAGAGCGGCAGAACTCATTTACAGGATGCAACTCCAATCAAGTTTTCACAGGAAATCAGTGGATGGAGAACAAGTCTTGAAAAGGATAAGGCTCTTCTTGAGCTTTCTCTTATAAACTTAAAGGAGCTTGCACTCGGTGGCACAGCAGTAGGAACAGGTCTTAATGCACCTGCCGGCTTTGCTGAAAAAGTAGCTGAGGCAGTAAGTGAAATTACAGGTAAGAATTTCATTACAGCTCCAAATAAATTCCATGCTCTTACAAGCAAGGATGAAATCGTATTTGCACATGGAGCCGTTAAAGCTCTTGCATGCGATATGATGAAAATTGCAAATGATGTTAGATGGCTTGCAAGTGGTCCAAGACTTGGACTTGGCGAAATCAGAATTCCTGAGAATGAACCAGGCTCATCAATTATGCCGGGCAAGGTTAACCCAACTCAGTGTGAACAGGTTACTATGGTTGCTGTTCAGATTATGGGTAATGACGTAGCTGTCAGCATGGCTGCAAGTCAGGGAAATTTTGAGCTTAACGTATTTATGCCGGTTTGTGCTTACAATTTCCTTCAGTCAGTAAGACTTCTTTCAGAATCAATTATTTCATTCAATAACAATTGTGCAGTTGGTATTACTGCAAACGAGCAGAAGATGCATGACAATCTTCATAATTCTTTGATGCTCGTAACTGCTCTTAATCCTTACATCGGCTATGAAAATGCAGCAAAGACTGCAAAGAAGGCCTATAAGGAAAATATTTCCCTCAAGCAGGCATGCGTAGAACTCGGATTCCTGACTGAGGAACGCTTCGATGAAGTATTCCATCCGGAGCAGATGGTCTAATAAATACGCCCGCAAGGGGCAGATTGGAGTAAATTTTATGGTATACAGTTATTATCCGGGATGTACATTGAAGACAAAGGCTAAAGACCTGGATAAAGGTGCCAGAAAAGCTGCTGAAGTACTCGGCATCACTATGGAAGAGCTTCCAGAGTGGCAGTGCTGCGGTGGTGTTTATCCTATGGGTAAAAATGAGACAGCACCTAAGCTTTCTTCTGTACGTGCCCTTGTAGCTGCCAAGGAAAAGAATCAGGATCTGCTTACTTTATGCTCAGCTTGCCATCACGTAATTAAGCGTGTAAATAACGATATGGCAACGGACGAGACAATAAGAAGCAGAGCTAACAATTACCTTGGTCTTGAAGAGCCATATGCTGGCGAAACAAAGGTTATTCATTATCTTGAAATGCTTCGTGACGTTGTCGGATTTGACAAAATCAAGGAAGCTGTTAAGAATCCTTTAACCGGACGTAAGATTGGCGCATATTATGGATGCCTTCTTCTTCGCCCAAGCAAAGTTCTTGCATTTGACAATCCGGAAAATCCAACAATTATTGAGGATTTTATCAGAGCCTTAGGTGCAGAGCCGGTTGTTTATCCATTCAGAAATGAATGCTGTGGTGGATATATGACACTCGAGAGCAAGAATCTAGCAAAAGAAAAAGTAGCAAATATCGTTACAAGTGCAGCAGCTCATGGTGCAGAATGTCTTATTACTGCATGCCCACTCTGCATGTACAATCTTAAGAACAATAACGAAGTTAACGATATGCCGGTTTATTATTTCACCGAGCTCCTTTGTGAGGCTCTTGGTATCAGTAAGGAGGACTAATTATGACTAATGCAGATATCGCAAGAGAGTTAGAAATCCTTAGTGGTGTTAACCCTCTAAAATGTATGAAGTGCGGTAAATGTTCCGGTACCTGTCCTGCCTATGGTGAGATGGAATATCATCCTCATCAGTTTGTTTCCATGGTAGAGACCGGAAATATTGATAAGCTTCTTGAGTCAGACTCAATTTTCAGATGTCTTTCATGTTTTGCCTGTGTAGAGAGATGTCCTAGAGGTGTAGAACCTGCTAACATCATCGAAGCAGTAAGACTTTGGAAGATTCGTCAGCAAAATGAGAATCATTTACATGCTGAGCAGATTCCTGAATTACTTGATGAGAATCTTCCACAGCAGGCTATTGTAAGTGCATTCCGTAAATACAAAAAGTAAGAAAGGGGAATAAAATGCAGAAGATTGGCGTATTTGTATGTCATTGTGGTACAAACATTGCGGCTACTGTAGATGTTAAGAAGGTTGTTGAAGTCTTACTTAACGAGCCAGGCGTTGTTTATGCTACAGACTATCAGTATATGTGTTCTGAATCAGGTCAGAACCTGATTAAAGATGCAATTAAAGAGCATGGTCTTACTGGCGTTGTTGTCTGTTCATGTTCTCCAAGAATGCATGAAGCAACATTCAGAAAAGCAGTTCAGTCCGTTGGACTTAACCCATATATGCTTGAGGTTGCAAATATTCGTGAACAGTGTTCATGGATTCATAAAAATATTGAGGAGGCAACTGAAAAGGCAATTATCCTTGGACGTGCCGCAATCGCTAAGGTTCATTTAAATGCACCTCTTATTGCAGGTCAGACTCCTGTAACAAAGCGTGCCCTTGTTATCGGTGGTGGTATTGCCGGTATCCAGTGTGCACTTGATATCGCTGATGCAGGTTATCAGGTAGATATCGTTGAAAAAGAGCCAACTGTTGGTGGTAAGATGACTAAAATCGATAAGACCTTCCCAACTCTTGACTGTTCATCATGTATTTTAACTCCTAAGATGGTAGATGTAGCTCAGAATGAGAATATTAAAATCTACTCATATTCAGAGGTTGAATCTGTTAAAGGCTTCGTTGGTAACTTTACAGTAGGTATCAAGCGTAAGGCTAGATATGTAAAGGAAGATATCTGTACAGGCTGCGGTCTTTGTACAGAAAAGTGTCCTCAGAAGAAGGTACCAAACGATTATAATCTTAATCTTGATACAAAGCGTGCAATTTATATTCCGTTTGCACAGGCTGTTCCTAAGGTTGCAACAATTGATTCAAATTATTGTACAATGCTTAAGACAGGAAAATGTGGTGTTTGTTCAAAGGTTTGTACCGCAGGTGCAATTGACTATACACAGAAGGACGAAATTGTCGAAGAACAGTATGGTGCTATTGTAGTAGCAACAGGCTATAATCCAATTAAGCTTGATGCTTTTGAGGAATTTGGATATTCTCAGTCTCCTGACGTAGTAACAAGCTTAGAGTTTGAGCGTTTGATGAGTGCTTCAGGTCCTAATGGTGGTCATCTTGTAAGACCATCTGATCATACAGAGCCTAAGACAATTGTATTTGTACAGTGCGTTGGTTCACGTTCAACTACAGAATGTGGCAAGCCATATTGCTCAAAGATTTGCTGTATGTATACATGCAAGCATGCAATGCTTTGTCGTGAAAAGTATCCAGATACAAATGTTTATGTATTCTATATTGATGTACGTACACCAGGAAAGAACTATGATGAGTTCTATCGTCGTGCTGTAGAAGAGTATAATGTACATTACATTAAAGGTATGGTTGGTAAGGTTGCTCCTGAAAATGGTAAGCTTAAAGTACAGGCTTCAGATCTTCTTAATAATGAGCAGCTTCATATTGATGCAGATATGGTTGTTCTCGCAGCTGCAATTGAGCCTGACAAAACAGCCAGACCACTTGCTACCTTGCTTACAGCAAGTATGGATACAAATGACTTCTTCACAGAGGCTCATGCAAAGCTTCGTCCGGTAGAGTCACCAACAGCAGGCGTATTCCTTGCAGGTTGTGCTCAGGGACCAAAGGATATTCCGGAGACAGTAACCCAGGCTGGTGCTTGTGCATCTAAGGTAATCGGTTTACTTGCTAAGGATCATCTCGTTGGTAACCCATGCGTAGCTCATTCAGACGAAATGATGTGTAATGGCTGTTCAACATGTGCGAACGTATGTCCATATGGTGCTATTACCTATGAAGTAAAAGACTTCTCACGTCGTAAGGATGGTTCTATGATGAGAAGAGTAGCTTCAGTTAATCCGGCCGTATGTCAGGGCTGTGGTTGCTGTACAGTTGCATGTCCATCAGGAGCTATGGATCTTTATGGCTTCTCAACGAAGCAGATTGTAGCGGAGGTAGATGCTATATGCAGACAGTAGATAAAGAATTTAAACCTACAATCGTAGCATTTTGCTGTAACTGGTGTTCATATGCCGGAGCAGATCTTTCCGGTACAAACCGTTTACAGTATCCTGCTAACGTTAAGATTATTCGTATTCCATGTTCATGTAGATTAAACCCAATGTTTATCCTTCGTGCTTTCCAGCGTGGTGCTGATGGCGTTATTCTTTGTGGATGTCATCCTGGAGATTGCCATTATACTACCGGTAATTATTATGCACGTCGTAGAATGACACTTCTTTTCAGCATGCTTGACTATCTCGGAATTGAGAAAGAGCGTACAAGAGTTGAGTGGGTTTCCGCTGCAGAAGGTCAGAAGTTTGCTGAAACAATGAACAGCTTCGTGGAAACGATTACAAAATTAGGTGAAAATCACAGATTGGAGGATTTAAGATGCAAGAAATAATGATTGCTAAAGCTAAAGAATTATTAGCAAATGGATCTGTAAATCGTGTGATTGGCTGGAAGAAGGGTGAATTCTCATATGATATTTCACCTGCAGTATTTGAAACAGCAGAAGAACTTGATGCAGAATTTGTTTACAATGATTTTTGCGCTGCAAACGTAAGCAAATATTTAATAAAAGAAGCTAAGAAGGAAGGAAAAATCCTCGCTTTCATTAAGCCATGTGATTCTTACAGCTTTGCACAGCTTCTTAAAGAACACAGAATTGATCGTGAAAAGGTTTATGCAGTTGGTATTCCTTGCTACGGAAAAGCTGATATCAACAAAATTCGTGAAAAAGGAATTGATGGTGTCTTAGGAATTAAAGAAGATGGAACAGATTTCGTTGTTGAATCTCTTTATGGTGATGCCAGAGTTTCTAAGCAGGATGTATATGCTGAAAGATGCTTAAGCTGTAAATCTAAGAAGCATGTTGATGTGGATGAACTCATTGGAGAAGAAGGTGATGTTGTACCTTCAAATCGTTTTGATGAGGTAGCTAAGCTTGAAGCAATGACTCCTGATGAAAGATATGAATTCTGGAGAGGCGAGCTTTCAAAATGTATTCGTTGTAATGCATGTCGTAATGTATGTCCGGCATGTACTTGCGAAAACTGCGTATTTGACAATCCAAATTCAGATATAAATAACAAGGCAGCCGCAACATCCTTTGAAGAGAATATGTATCATATCATTCGTGCCTTCCATGTAGCAGGCCGTTGTACAGACTGTGGCGAATGCTCTAGAGTATGTCCACAGAATATTCCACTTCACTTACTTAATCGTAAGTTTATCAAGGATATTAATGAGCTCTATGGTGAGTATCAGGCTGGAGCTGATCCGGAGGAAAGATATCCTCTCGTTAACTTCCAGTTCGGTGACTGTGAGCCAAGTGTTGTCTACAAGAGAGGAGGAGATCAGTAATGTTAAAGATTAATGCTTCTAAATTAAATGACTTCTTCGCACTTGTTGCAGCAAATGAAAAATTATATCTTCCTGTAGATACTACTGAGGGCGCTGCTTTCAAGCCTTATCAGGAAGGTCTTAAGTATTCAGAAGCGTGCAATACAACACGTTCAGCAAAAGACTTTTTCTTCCCACAGGTTGAAAATCTCGTAAGCTTCAAGGTTGATCACAAGCAGATTGAGGTTATCGATACAAGAACAGAGACAGAAGACTTCGTTATCTTTGGCGTAAGAGCCTGTGATATGGCAAGCTTCGAAGTTTTAGACAGAGTATATCTTCAGGATCCAGTTGATTCATATTACAAAAACAGAAGAGAACATGGTGTTATAATTACCGTTGCCTGTGGCAGACCTCAGGAAACCTGCTTCTGTCAGAATTTTGGAATTGACGCTGCTAATCCTGCCGGAGATGTTACAACCTGGATTTTTGGTGATGATATTTATTTCAAGGCTAATACTGAAAAGGGTGAGAAGCTTGTTGAGCTTGCTTCTTCACTTGGTGAATCAGCAGATGATTCTGCTGTAGAGCCTGTTAAGTCAGCTATCAAGATGATGATTGACAGACTTCCTGTTAAGGATATCAAGCTTGATAAGATTTCAGGTCGTGGTCTTATGGACAACTTCAATTCACCAATTTGGGATGATGTATTTACAACCTGTCTTGGTTGTGGAACATGTACCTTCGTTTGCCCAACCTGTCAGTGCTTTGACGTAAGAGAATTTAAGAAAAATGATGGTACAGTTATCAGATTCCGTTGTTGGGATTCATGTATGTATCAGGATTTCACAAAGATGGCTGCCGGCAACAACAGAGCTTCCCAGAAGGAAAGATTCCGTCAGAGATTTATGCATAAGCTTGTTTATTTCCCTAACAACAATGATGGAGTATACGGCTGCGTAGGTTGCGGAAGATGCTTAAGAAGCTGTCCACAGTCACTTAATATTGTTAAGGTTGCAAAGGCGTTAGGAGGTAATGAATAATGATGCAGACTAATGAAACATTAATTCCTCAGCTTGGTATTATTACAGATATCCGTACAGAGACTCCTGATGTTAAAACCTTTAGAGTTAATGCACTTAATGGTGGTAAGGTATTTGAACATATTCCTGGACAGTGCGCAATGCTTTCTATTCCGGGAGTTGGTGAAGCTTTATTCTCTATTACCTCATCTCCAACAAATAAGGAGTATCAGGAATTTTCCATCAAGAGATGTGGCTGTGTTACAACATGGCTCCATGGTCTTGAGGTAGGTCAGATGGTTACAATTCGTGGACCATATGGTAATGGTTTCCCTGTAGAGTCAGAGCTTAAGGGCAAGGATTTATTATTTATCGCAGGTGGAATCGGTCTTGCTCCTGTACGTTCAGTTATTAACTATGTAAGAGCAAATCGTGAAAATTATGGTCACATTGATATCGTTTACGGTTCAAGAAGTAAGCAGGATTTAGTATTCTTCGATGAAATTCAGAATGAATGGCTTAATGAGAAGGATTGTGATGTACATCTTACAATTGACCGTGAGCAGGAGGACTGGGATGGACATGTTGGCTTCGTTCCTAATTATGTTAAGGAACTTGGCCTTAGAAATACATCAACTGCAGTTCTTTGTGGACCACCTATCATGATTAAATTTACACTTGCAGGACTTAAGGAAATCGGCTTTAAGAATGAGCAGGTTTATACAACACTTGAGCTTCGTATGAAGTGTGGTGTTGGTAAGTGCGGCAGATGTAATGTAGGAGATAAATTTGTTTGTAAAGATGGTCCGGTATTCCGTTTCGACCAGCTTGACAAGATGCCTAGTGAATACTAATCATCAGAACTAAAAATGGAGGCTAATTATGAGCAAAATGGTAAATATTTTCTTATTCGGTAAGAAATACGAAGTACCATCAAACCTTACAATTATGAAGGCGATGGAATATGCAGGATACCAGCTTATTCGTGGATGCGGTTGCCGTAACGGTTTCTGTGGCGCTTGTGCTACAATTTACCGTATTAAAGGTGACGTAGAGCTTAAGGCTTGTCTTGCTTGTAGTACACAGGTAGAAGAAGGAATGTATATTGCTACATTACCTTTCTTCCCACTTGAAAAGAAGGTTTATGACATTGAGAAGGTTAAGCCAACAGAGCAGATTATGATGCAGTTATATCCTGAGATTTACTCATGTGTAGGCTGTAATGCATGTACAAAGGCTTGTACTCAGGGACTTAGCGTAATGCAGTATATTGCTCACGCTCAGAGAGGTGAGTATGAGAAGTGTGCTGATTTAAGCTTTGACTGTGTAATGTGTGGTGTATGTTCATCACGTTGTCCTGCAGGAATTTCTCATCCACAGGTAGCTATGCTTGCAAGAAGACTTAATGGTAAGTATATTGCCCCAACTGCTGAGCATGTTAACAAGAGAGTTGATGAAATCAACAATGGTGACTATGATAAGATGATTGAAGATCTTATGCAGAAGCCTATTGAAGAGCTCAAGGAACTCCACAAGAACAGAGAAATCGAGAAGTAGGAGGAACTGACTATGTATAATGAAGAATTACGTGAGTTAATTAAGGTTGTAGAGGCCAAGAGAGAGTACAATGTCAATCTTGACCCACAGCGTATGACACCGGAAGAAATCGATGTTCTTCTCGAAACTTATCATCCTGATTACAGAGCTGATCAGTTTACAACACTTAAGATGGGTCCTAACAAGGGTGGAAAGGTTCCAAAGGAGCTTGAGGTAATCCTTGAGGCTAACAGCCGTATTGCAGGTCGTCAGATTGACCTTTCAAAGCCTGATTATGAGGCAGATGTACTTGTAATCGGTGCCGGTGGCTCAGGCTGCTCTGCAGCAATTGAAGCAAATGAAGCAGGTGCAAATGTACTTGTTGTTACAAAGCTTCGTATGGGTGATGCAAATACAATGATGGCAGAAGGTGGTATTCAGGCTGCTGATAAAGAAAATGATTCACCTGCAATTCACTATGTTGATGCTTTTGGTGGTGGTCACTATGCTGCTAAGCCAGAGCTTGTTGCAAAGCTTGTTATGAAGGCTCCTGAAGCAATTCAGTGGCTTACAAATCTTGGTGTTGAATTCGATAAAGATGATGACGGAAGAATGGTTACTACTCATGGTGGTGGTACATGTAGAAAGAGAATGCATGCTGCAAAGGATTACTCAGGTGCAGAAATCATGAGAACTCTTCGTGATGAAGTTATCAATCGTGGAATTCAGGTTGTAGATTTTACATCTGCAATTGAAATCATCAAGGATGATAAGGGACAGGCAGCTGGTGCTGTTCTCCTTAACATGGAAACAAAGGAAATTCTTATTGCAAAGGCTAAGACAGTTATCATCTGTACAGGTGGTGCAGGTCGTATGCATTATCAGAACTTCCCAACAACAAACCACTATGGTGCAACAGCCGATGGTCTTGTACTTGCTTACAGAGCAGGCGCAAAGCTTCGTGATGTTGATACACTTCAGTATCATCCTACAGGAACAGCTTTCCCAGAACAGCTTGTTGGTGCTCTTGTAACTGAGAAGGTTCGTTCACTTGGTGCTAAGCTTGTAAATATCAATGGTGATGTATTCATGAACCCACTTGAGTGTCGTGACGTTACTGCATCATCAATCATCAGAGAATGTGATGACAGAGGAAATGGTGTTCCTACTGGCGAAGGCTATGGTGTATGGCTTGATACTCCAATGATTGAAATGATTCATGGCGAAGGTGCAATTGAAAAGAGAATCCCTGCTATGCTTAGAATGTTCGGTAAGTATGGTATTGACCTTCGTAAAGAGCCTATTCTTGTATATCCAACACTTCACTATCAGAATGGTGGTGTAGATGTAGATGTTAATTCTGAAACATGCGTACCTAACCTCTTTGTAGCAGGTGAGGCAGCAGGTGGTGTTCATGGACGTAACCGTCTCATGGGTAACTCACTTCTTGACGTAGTAGTATTCGGACGTAACGCAGGTCAGGCAGCAGGTGCTAAGTTTAAGAATGTTGAAATCGGCAATCTTACACTTTCACATGTTGATGATTTCCAGAAAGAGCTTGCAGAAGCAGGTATCGAAACAGATACAGTATCTCCAAAGCTTCTTCCTGATTATGCAAGAAAGGTTAATCCTTTATACTAAAATGTGAATTTTAGAATATAAAAGCGGCGCCATTGGTGCCGCTTTTATTAATTACAAAAAATTCACAATAAAAGTTTAATAATTAGAAGTACTTTGTATAATTTTAATCTTGAATAATACCAATTGTTGGTATATATTTTTATGAGGGTCCTTGTGACTCAATAATATATTATAATGGGTGTTTGTTATGGTCTATTTAGGTGAAGTAGTTACAGCCTTGGTAAAAAATGGTCTGTTCTACGTATTTTTAATTCTTGCGCTCGGATATTTACTGGGTGCGATTAAGGTAAAGGGGATTTCCCTTGGTTCTGCAGGAGTTCTTGTAGTCGCTCTTATTTTCGGTATATTTTCATTTGAATGTAACGGAGATTTTTCAATAGGCGACACAGTAATTGATCTCTATAATCCGGATAAGTTTAAATCAACATTTTCTTTGATATCTAATATAGGTACTGCAATGTTTGTAACCTCTGTTGGTCTCATTGCCGGTCCTAAGTTTTTCAGAAGCTTTAATCGAAAGATGCTTGCTTACATAGTAATGGGCATTGTAGTTATCGGTTCAGCTTCATTGGTCACAGTTATTCTTGTAAAAGGACTAAGTGTTGATGCAGGTATGGCAGTAGGTCTTTTGACAGGAGCCCTTACTTCAACACCGGGCTTTTCAGCAGCAACAGAAGCACTTGAGGATTCTTCACAGGTTACCTCAGGTTATGCAATTGCCTATCTTTTTGGCGTACTTGGAGTAGTATTGTTCGTTCAGATTATTCCTAAGATTTTAAAGGTTAATATTGAGGAGGAACGTAAGAAATTTACTGCAGCAAGTACAGTTGAAGTAAAGCAGACTGACAAAAAAGTATTTGCAATTGATGGCTTCGGTTTCTTTTCCTTCAGTCTTACAGTAGCCTTCGGTTATCTTATTGGATATCTCATCAAGATTCCTGGAATTAATTTTAATTTTGGTGCTTCCGGTGGTACACTTATAGCCGGTCTCATTGTCGGTCATTTTGGACATATTGGTCACATTGACTGCAAGATGAAGAAGGAAACCTTGAATTTCATGCGAGAGCTTGGACTTGTATTGTTCCTTGTAGGAGCAGGCGTTCCCGGAGGCTATAATTTCATCAATGCCTTCGAGCTTAAGTTCCTTATCTATGGTATGATACTTACACTTGTACCAATGATAATTGGTTATGTTGTAGCAAGATATGTATTCAAGCTTTCAATTTTCAACAACCTTGGTTCAATCACAGGTGCAATGACAAGTACACCTGCACTTGGTGCACTTATCAGTACAGCAGGAACAGACGATGTAGCAAGCGCATATGCAGCTTCCTATCCAACAGCTTTGATTCTTATCGTACTTGCAGCAAAGGTTCTTGTATTGCTCTAAATAAAAGATTATTAATGCCACTTTGTGGCTTTTAGCAGAAATGAAAAGACTGCTAATAACTAAAGTCTCTACTTATGCATTAAAGCTGGTAGAGACTTTTTTTATTAATTATAAATTCATCTTTTTGTTGAAAGGTAAATTATGCTATGATATACTACATATAGTAGTAGGCTATATGTCTATAATATTTATTTGGAGGTTTATATGAGCTTAGTTATTAAATCAGTTTTTGATAGTGAATTTGAAACTTATGGAAATGTTATCAAGGGTTATGATGTAGAGCTTCTTTTAAAGAAGATGATTAGTGATACACCTGCTCCTGCTGATGCAGTAGTTTATGTACCATCTGATGCAAATCTTGAGGATACACCTGCAATGAAAGAAATTGCAAATAATATTTATGGTGGAATGCCAATACAGATTGGTTACTGTAATGGAACAAATACAAAGTTAAATTGCCTTGAATACCATAAAGATTCTGAAATTGATATAGCAGCTGAAGATTGCATCCTTTTACTCGGTAGACAACAGGACTGCAAGGGTAAAACTTTTGATACATCAAAGGTTGAGGCTTTCTTATGCCCGGCAGGAACCGGAGTTGAGCTTTATGCAACAACACTTCATTATGCACCATGTTCAGCTAAATTAGGTAATCATTTCAGAGTAGTAATTGTTTTACCTAAGGGTACAAATTATGATAAACCTGAAATCGAAGTTAAGAATGATGAGGATGCAAGATTATTTGCTTCCAATAAATGGCTTATTGCACATCCCGACGCTGATGAAGCTAAGAATGGTGCAGTTGTAGCAATTACCGGAGAAAATATCGATATTGCAGGTTTAATCTAACATATATAATTAATTATAATGTTAGCAGAAAGGATTTGATTTATGAAATGTCCATATTGTGGTGATGATAATACTAAGGTTATCGATTCACGACCGGCAGATGATAATTCATCTATTAGAAGAAGAAGACAGTGCGATTGCTGTACAAAGAGATTTACAACTTATGAAAAAATTGAGACAATGCCCTTGATAGTAATAAAAAAAGGAAATGTCAGAGAGCCCTTTGATCGCTCAAAAATAGAAGCCGGCATTCTTAATGCATGTCACAAAAGACCTATTTCCGCTGAGCAGATTGCAGAATGTGTTGACCAAATTGAAACAGCTGTATTTAATCTGGAGGAAAAAGAAATTAGGAGCAATGTTATCGGAGAAATTGTTATGGATAAGCTAAAGAATTTAGATGATGTAGCTTATGTCCGATTTGCTTCAGTTTATCGTGAATTTAAGGATGTAAATACCTTTATGGACGAATTGAGATTAATGCTCACAAAATAGCTCGGTATGTAATATAACAAACAATCACCGGAAATCGCCAGTACAAGCTGCACAAAAAATAGCACTTAAATTTGTTGAAATCTTATAATACATATAAATTAAAAAATGATGGCATTATGCACCTTTCACGAAAGTGAGGGGTGCATTTTTTGTTATTTAGTCAATAGAATGTTACGTAAGTTTTGAGCTATTCTAGAAATTGGCATTAGTGAACTTTTAATATGAAATTATATAGTAATACGTTCAAATGCTAATAAAAGGTTTTACCTTAAAATTTGGAGGAAAAAATGCTCAGTATAACAAAAAGTGCTTCGATAAATGGTATTGAAGCATCAATGATAAGAATCGAAACAGATATAAGCAATGGTCTGCCGGGCATGGAGTTAGTTGGCTATCTTTCTTCAGAAGTGAAAGAAGCTAAGGAAAGAGTTAGGATAGGAATAAAGAACAGTGGTTTTGATATCCTAAACAGAAAGATAACGGTTAATCTGTCACCGGCAGATATTAGAAAATCAGGAACGCAATATGACCTGGCTATTGCTGTTGGTATACTGATTTGTGAGGATTTGGTTAAGCAGGAAACCGTAAATGATTATTGTATATTGGGAGAATTGAAATTTAATGGAGAGATAAGCAGGGTCAATGGAGTGATTTCATGTGTTATCGAGGCTTATAATACCGGAATAAGGAAGGTTATAGTACCTACAGATAATTTTGATGAAGCTTCAGTCATAAAGGATATGAATATAATACCGGTAAGCTGTTTAAAGGAAGCTGTATCTTATTTAAATGGTGAATGTATTGTAAAGCCTGTTAAGAAAAGTGAACCACTTATTAATGAACTTCTTCCGGACTTCTCAGAAGTTAAGGGCCAGTTTATGGCTAAAAGAGCTGCAGAAATATCCGCAGCCGGAATGCATAATTTACTTTTGGCTGGGCCTCCGGGAGCAGGCAAGACAATGATAGCCAGGCGTATACCTTCGATTATGCCACCTATGTCAGATGAGGAAAAAATTGAACTTACAAGTATTTATTCTGCAGCAGGAAAGCTGAGTGGTGGCAGGCTGATTGAAAACAGACCTTTCAGAGCGCCACATCATTCAATTACAAGAACTGCTTTGATTGGTGGAGGACGTATACCTTTACCGGGTGAGATTAGCTATGCAAATCATGGGATTTTGTTTATGGATGAATTGCCCGAATTTAATCGTGACAATATAGAAGTTTTAAGACAGCCGTTAGAGGAGCAAAAAATAGTTATAAATCGAATAAGCGGCTCAATTACATATCCGGCTGATTTTACACTCGTAGCTGCCATGAACAGATGTCCTTGTGGTTATTATCCAGACAGAAAAAAGTGTAAGTGTCATCCTAATCAGATTGCAAAATATCTCTCAAAAATCAGCCAGCCCATTTTAGACAGAATTGATTTAAAGGTTGATATTCCAGCGATACGTTATGAAGATATAAAAAGTCATATGAAGTCTGAAACCTCAGCCTCAATAGCCAAAAGGGTGATTAGAGCCAGGGAAATGCAGGAAAAAAGATATAAAGAAATTAATGTGAGTTATAACTCGAGACTTAGTGCAAAAGAGGCAGAAGAGTTTTGCATTCTTGATGATTCTTCACAGGAAATGATACAGGATTATTATAAAAGACAGGAAATCTCTGCAAGAAGTTATTATAGAATATTAAAAACTGCAAGAACAATTGCAGACCTCGATGGTTGTGAAAAAATTATTGAAAAGCATATAAAGGAGGCGTTGATGTACAGAATAGATGCTCTGTACAGATAAATCATGATAGAAAAAGAATATTATTTGTGGCTGTCATCCATTACTACATTAGAACTTCCTGAAAAGCATCAGCTTATGAAAATATTTGAAATTCCCTATAATATATATATGGCATCATCTGACAGACTTAGAAAAGCCGGCATAAAAGATAGAGTGGTTGAAAAAATCATTGAAAGCAAAAGAAGCTTTAGCATAGTAGAAGTAGAAAGAAGAATGTATCGCAACAATATATCTTATATATACCGAAATGATTTGGAATATCCTGATAAATTAAAAAATATCTGTAATCCACCCATAGGATTATTTTGCATTGGCAGGCTACCTGATACAAATAAACCATCTGTGGGAATTGTGGGCTCTCGACAGTATAGCGAATATGGGAAAACAATGACTTTTAAGTTTGGAAGGGAGCTTGCAGAAGCAGGCTGCCAGATAATAAGTGGATTGGCATTAGGAATTGATGGTTATTCTCATGAGGCGGCCTTATCTGTGGGAGAATATACCTGTGGGATTCTTGGAAATGGAATTGACGATATATATCCAAGACAGAATTATAACTTATTTCTTGAAATGTATGAAAAAGGAGGAGTGGTTTCTGAATATTATATTGGTACGCCCGGACTAAAAACACATTTCCCGGAAAGAAATCGAATTATTTCAGCACTTTCTGATTGTATTGTAGTAATTGAAGCAAAGAAAAAAAGTGGAACAATGATTACTGTAGACAGAGCCCTTGAACAGGGAAAGGATGTTTTTGTTGTCCCTGGACGAATTGGTGATGAAAACAGTGAGGGATGTCTCGAAATGGCTAAACAGGGTGCGGAAATTCTTTTAGATAGTTGTGAAATTCTAGAAAATATGTCGGATAAATATCCGGAATGGATGTGTATAAAATGTGAGGAAAGTCAGCAATATGCCCTGAAATTGCCGAAATTGTCAGATATTTCTAAAAAAAGTCAAGGATTAGACGAAATTTTACTTGAAAAGGATGAACTTTTAGTGTATGCTTCACTTAGTTTCGTGCCATTACACACAGATGAAATAATTATTAATACAAGTCTGGATTATTTTACGGTTATTAGTGTATTGGACAAATTAAAAAGGAAAAAGATGATAATTGAATCATCACCTGAATATTATGTGAAAAAATAATGCTTAGAATAGAGGGAAAGAATGGCAAAGAAGGCTGTTGAAAAGAATTTGGTCATAGTGGAGTCTCCAACTAAGGCCGTAGCAATACAAAGATTTCTGGGTTCAAAGTATAAGGTTATCGCAAGCGGTGGTCATGTAAGGGATTTGCCAAAGAGCCAGCTTGGCATTGATGTCGAAAATGGTACCTTTGAACCAAAGTATATTACAATAAGGGGCAAAGGTGAGCTGCTGGCAGAGCTTAGAAAAGAAGTTAAGAAAGCAAAGAAAATATATCTCGCAACTGACCCTGACCGTGAGGGAGAGGCTATATCCTGGCATCTTAAGAATATTCTCAATCTGAATGACAATAAAAATGTCTATCGAATTGCCTTTAATGAGGTAACTCAGGCTGCAGTTAAAAATGCTATTGCAAATGCCAGAGAAATCGATATGGATTTAGTTGATGCACAGCAGGCTCGTCGAGTGTTAGACAGACTTGTTGGTTACACCATCAGCCCATTACTTTGGAGCAAGGTTAAAAGTGGAACCAGTGCCGGCAGAGTGCAGTCCGTTGTACTTAAGATGATAGCAGACAGGGAAAAGCAAATAGAAGCCTTTGTACCTGTTGAAAGCTGGACAGTAAGCGTGAATCTTAAGTCTAATGCTTCCAAGAAGCCTTTTATGGCAAATGTTGTATTAAAGGGTGATTCTAAGCTTGAGCTTGGTATAAAGGAAGAAGCTGATAAGACTGTAAATGATTTGGAAAATGCAGAATTTGAAGTCACAGATGTGAAAAAGAGCTCAAGAACAAAGAATTCTCCACTGCCTTTCACAACCAGTACGCTTCAACAGGAAGCATCAAAGGCCCTAGGCTTTTCAACCTCAAAATGTATGAGTGTTGCACAGCAGCTTTACGAGGGCGTTACAATCAAAAAGCTTGGTACCATAGGTCTTATTACATACCTAAGAACAGATTCAACGAGAATTTCAGATTCGGCAGCAGAAAGAGCAGCTGAATATATCAGAAATAATCTTGGTGATGAATACAGTGCTACAACAAAAAAAGAAGCAAAATCCGGTAAAAAAATTCAGGATGCTCATGAAGCAATCAGACCTACAATGATTGACCTTGTTCCTGCAAATGTTAAGGCTGATCTTACAAATGACCAGTTTAAGCTTTACCAGCTTATTTGGAGAAGATTTATGGCTTCTCAGATGACAGCGGCAAAGTATGATAATGCACAGGTAAGCATTAAGGCGTCAGACTATACTCTTAGAACTACTACTTCTAAGGTTGCCTTTGACGGTTACTTAAAGGTTTATGAAGAGGCTGACTCAAATGAAAAGACAGCTAAGAATCTTTTTATACCGGAAATTGGTGAAAAGCTTGAGCTTAAGGAGATTCTCCCTGAACAGCATTTTACTCAGCCTGAGCCTCATTTTACCGAAGCATCCTTGGTTAAAACCATGGAGGAGCTTGGCATTGGCAGACCAAGTACCTATGCTCCAACTATAGGAGTGCTTCTTGGCAGACATTATATTTTAAGAGAAAAAAAGAATCTTTATATAACAGAAATTGGAACAGCTGTAAATTCTATAATGGAACAATACTTTACAAGCATAGTTGATGTTACCTTTACTTCAAATATGGAGCTTTTACTTGATGGTGTAGAAGAAGGAAATATTAATTGGAAGACCATTGTTAAGAATTTTTATCCTGATTTAGATACGGCGGTTTCACATGCGAGCGAAGAGCTTTCAAAGATTGAACTTCATGATGAAGTTACGGATGTTCCTTGTGAAAAATGTGGAGCATTCATGGTTATAAAGCTGGGACCTCATGGCAAGTTCCTGGGATGTCCTAATTTCCCAGAGTGTAGGAATACAAAGCCATATTTTGAAAAAACTGACATAAAATGTCCGAAGTGTGGAGCGATGCTTCTGATAAGAAAGACTAAAACCGGCAGGAGATATTTTGGTTGTGAAAAATATCCGGAGTGTGATTTTATGAGTTGGACCAAACCGGTTGTTACAGAGGAAAAGGTCGGGGAATAATAGATAACCGGAGGAGGAAGAAATGAGTGTAGATTTATTAGATAAAACTAGATTAATTAATAAGCTTTTGCAGGATAAGCAGGACAATAATCGCATCATCTTTAATGATCTTTGCAAAATTATTGGTGGGGAGCTTGGTGCAAATGTAATGGTAATCACCAACAAGACTGGAAAGCTTTTAGGAATATATAATAACCTGGAGCAGCGGGTAATTGATGAGCTTTTAACAGACAAGGTTGGAAATGTAATTGATGAAGCATTAAATCGCAGACTATCAAACATTTTGTCTACAAAGGAAAATGTAAATTTAGCTACACTTGGATTTAGCGAGGAGGCAGCGGCTAATATTACAGCAATTGTTTCGCCTATCTTGATTTCAGGAAAGAGACTAGGACATCTTTTTATTTACAGATCCGATAGGCTCTTCAATATCGAAGATATAATTATTGCAGAATATGGCAGTACAGTTATTGGTCTTGAAACAATGAGGGCTGAAAAGGAAGAGCTAGAGACAGAAAGAATTAAAAAGGCTACCGTAGAGGCAGCATTTAATACTTTGTCTGAATCAGAGGTATCAGCCGTAAAGTCAATGCTTGGAGAACTTAATACTGAAAAAGAGGGCATACTTGTTGCCAGCAAAATTGCAGACCAAATAGGTATTACACGATCTATAATAGTAAATGCTTTAAGAAAGCTTGAAAGTGCTGGTATTGTAGAATCCAGATCGGCAGGTATGAGAGGAACCTATATCAAAATAGTTAATGATTACGTATTTGATATTTTTAACTTTAGCTGAAAAGTGGCTTTAAGGTTATGAGCAAGTAGCGAAGCGGACCTGGAATATCCGCTTT
>CAZVBH010000020.1:0-30986 GCA_964625275.1 uncultured Lachnoclostridium sp. | reverse complement strand
CAGATATTGAGTGGAGTTCCCGAATAACGGTTACGGGAAATACCCCAGTCCTGAATATTTTCAAGCCAGTTTCCAAATCTGCCTTCGCCGATTGAGCTTGGAATCCAGTTTACTGTCTTATTATTTGCAACAAGCTCATCTCTGACTGCTGTCATCTTGATGAACCAGGATTCTCTTGCATAGTAGATGAGTGGGGTATCACATCTCCAGCAATGTGGATAATCATGCTCTACCTTTGGAGCGCTAAAGAGAATTCCTCTTGACTCAAGCTCCTTTAATACCTCAACATCTGCACTTATTGCTCCTGCTTCCATTTCTTTTTTAGTTGGCTTGCAGCGCATTCCGGCAAACGGAGTCTCATCCTTCATTACACCCTTTTCATTAACCATCTGTACAAAAGGTGCATCATACTTACGTCCTACTCTGGCATCATCCTCACCAAAGGCAGGTGCTATATGAACAATTCCTGTACCGTCTGACATTGTTACATAGTCATCACAGTATACAAAAAAGGCTTTTTTATTCTGCTTTGCAGCTACATCAGCTGCACACTGATAAAGAGGCTCATACTCTTTATATTCGAGGTCTTTTCCTACATAGGTTTCAAGAACCTCGTAGGCAGGTACTCCCTCTTCTCTCTGAATTCCACCGAGTACGGTGTCAGCGAGTGCCTGTGCAAGAATATAGGTATAGCCGTCAGCTGCCTTTACTTTAATATAAGTATCACTTGGATTTACACAAAGTCCGATATTGGATGGAAGTGTCCAAGGTGTTGTTGTCCAGGCAAGGAAGTAAGCATCCTCATTTTTAATTTTAAATCTTACTACTGCTGTACGCTCTTTGAGTGTTTTGTAACCTTGAGCTACCTCATGTGATGAAAGTGGAGTTCCACAACGTGGGCAATAAGGTACAATCTTAAAGCCCTTGTAAAGGAGTCCCTTGTCCCAAATTGTCTTTAAAGCCCACCACTCTGACTCGATATAGTCGTCATGATAGGTTACATAAGGATCATCCATATCTGCCCAAAAGCCTACTGTACCTGAGAAATCCTCCCACATACCTTTATACTTCCAAACAGATTCCTTACATTTTTGAATGAATGGATCGATACCATACTCTTCTATCTGCTCTTTACCGTCAAGTCCTAAAAGCTTTTCTACCTCAAGCTCTACAGGGAGACCATGAGTATCCCAGCCTGCTTTTCTAGGTACATAATAGCCCTTCATTGTACGATAACGTGGAATCATATCTTTGATTACTCGAGTGAGAACGTGACCGATGTGAGGCTTTCCGTTAGCCGTTGGTGGTCCGTCATAGAAGGTGTAGGTTGGTCCTTCCTTTCTTGCATCCATTGATCTTTTAAAGATGTCATTTTCTTTCCAGAACTTCTCAACTGCTTTTTCACGCTGAACGAAGTTCATGTTAGTATCGACTTTATTGTACATATATCCTCCATAATGGAAGTGCAGAAGCCGAATTTTGTGGCTTCATATGCATTTCCTTTAGTTTGTTTCATTACCCCGTAACTATCATATTAGCTAATAACCTTTTTATTGTCAATCGTAAAAACTAACAAAGTGCCCGTTAATAATACAAATTTCATTTACGTATTTGATAAAAACTCTTTCCATTTTCGACCTTCAAGGTCCTTCCATTCAAATTTACCATTTTCCAGTATTATATATCCATGAGCACTGTCATTTTTAGGAATGGAAACCGAGCCCGGATTTATGTAGGTATAGTTTTCATGGTCCACACAGGCAGGAATATGGGTATGTCCGTTAAGAAGGACATCTCCGCAATTAAGCATTGGTGGATTTGCTTCATTAAATACATGACCATGGGTGGCAAATATTAAATGACCTGAGTTTTCAATAATTGCATACTCTGCCATCACAGGAAACTTTAGCACCATCTGGTCTACCTCGGCCTCACAATTTCCTCTTACGCAGAGTATTTTATCCTTATAGGAATTAAGTAATTCTATTACCGCTTTAGGCTCATACTCCTTTGGCAAATCATTGCGCGGTCCATGATAAAGAAGGTCTCCAAGGAGAAGCATTTTGTCTGCTCCTTCTTTTTCAAATGCTTCAAGCATTTTCCCGCAATAATATTTTGAGCCATGTATATCTGAGGCTATAAACCATTTCATAGGCTTAGTCCTTTCTTTACTTTTAATTATTTACACCATGATGAGCCATTGGCGACGTTTCATCCATTGGCAGGAAGGTGTAGCCATTTGTAAGTCCCCAAACTATTACATCCTCTACGGCATCTACCGAAAAATTCTTTATATCATGCTGTAATACAACAGAAACTTTGTTGCTCTTACAGCCTGCCTTTATGTTTGCAATAACCTGTGCTGTTGAGGTGGTTTCACCTGCATCTCCACTGGTTACATTCCAATCTGCATATTTATAGCCCATTTTTCCTACGGATTTTGTAAGAGTAGACATAATTCCATTACAATATCTTCGACTTACAGTATTGGAGCTTCCTCCCGGAAATCGGATTATTGTTGGAGCTACACCTGTCTGAGCCTCACAGATGTCACTCATTTTCTGAATATCATTGAAGAAGGCTGTTTCACTCGCATAAACTGTTGCATAATCATGAGAATAGCTGTGAATTGCAACCGTATGACCTCGTTTGTATTCTTCTGCAATCATATCCTGATAAGCCGGATACTGGTTAGTAACAAAAAAGGTTACTTTTACATTATATTTATCAAGAATATCTAAAAGCTTTTCTGTATATGGTCCCGGTCCGTCATCAAAGGTAAGATAAATAACCTTATCACCTGGGTCAACCGTAGGTACGCCCTCTTGTGGGTTATAAACATAAAAGGTTATTGTAACCTTTGCTTCATTGCCGGCTGCATCTGAAACTGTATAATTAACTACATAAATTCCTATTTTTTTAATGTCTACGCTTCCACTTACAGTAACCGCTTCCGTCAAATCTCCATCTAAGGTATCTACTGCCGAGTATTCCGGCATTTCAAATTCGCTGTCCTTTGCCACAAAAACCTTTTCCTCTGATGAAACGGTAAGCTTTGGAGCAATTGTATCCTTTACGGTTACGGTTCTTTCAACCGTAGTTGCATTGCCAAAGGAATCTGATACGGCATAAGTAATTTTATAAGTACCTATTGTCTCTCCATCGACCTCTCCGGTTACTGTCACATTTCCCGAAACATCTCCATCACTGCAGTCAACTGCCTTAAATCCAGGTTCTTCATAAACAGAGCCCGGTTGTATATTAATAGTATTTCCGTCATTCAATGTAATTACCGGTCCGGCCGTATCTACTACTGTAATCGTTCTATTAGCAGTGGCCTCGTTATCATATCCATCTTTAACGCTATAGGTCAGAGTATAGGTTCCCACCTTATTGGAGTCGACACTTCCCTCTGTAACTACTTTTGAAGTTATGTTTCCGTCTACGTCATCAGTAGCCACAAAGCCCGGTTCTACGTAAGCTGTTCCACACTCTAAGGTAAGCTCCGAGCTGTCATTAAGTATAAGGACCGGCGGCACGACATCATTATAAACTATCTTTCTGTCAACAGTGGTTTGATTACCCGAGCTGTCCCTTACAACATAGGTAACTACGCCGTCATGCTCAACGCTCTCGACCTTTGCCGTAATATCACCATCATAATTGTCAGTTGCACTGTAGCCTTCTTCCTCATAGGCGGCAATCGGACTGGTAAAGGCGTCAGGATCAGTAACAAGCTCAATGACCGGTGCCTCAGTGTCAATAATATCTACCTCATGAACCGCAGTAAGGGTTACATCCTCGTAGCTGACACTATAATTTATTGTATAATGTCCCAAGGTATCGTAGTCAACCTCACCCTCCTGATTAATGGTAAGGGCGGTTCCTTTTTTATTAAAAATCGTTCCCTTTCCAACGGCCGTAGGCTTCTCAATTACATTGCCATCGCCATATTCAAATACCGAGTTTTGATAAGTTGCAACATTTAGTTCGATATAATATTGATTTTTATGTATAAGTATAAGTATCGTGGCAACAACAGCTATAATAACTGCTGCCAAAATGCCACATATTATTAATTTCTTTTTTTTATTCATAAACACTTCCACCTTCTCACTTATGCCTTTAGGCACATACTTGATTATTATACTTATTTTAATTTTATAATGCAATGATAAGTTTATCAAAGATTAAAATTGGTTTTTATCCTATTAAAAACCACCACAGGGAGCCTGCCATTTTGCCAGCGGCAAATGCAAGCATGATAATTGGAAAGCCCTTTTGAATATCAAGCTTACGAAACATTACCGGAAGTGCATTAATTGTCTCCGCAAGGGCTATTGAAAGAGCTCCTGCAAAAATCCCGGACATTATTCCACTTAAGATTAAAGTAATTATTCCACCAAATACCGGAAGCTTAAATATTGAGACAAGATTTCCCCAGACTCCACCTGCTATTATCATAATCTGGCAAAGACTTATTTTTTTCTTTGTGCCGGTTACTGCTATTATTCGCGTAATTACTCCCACCTTTGTAAGTAATGCGAAGGTTCCGCCCGATACTAAAATTCCTGCTGCTAAGCCTGTAATCATTAATATTGCTACCATTGCCACCTCTTATCTGCCATAAATGTCATTACTAAAACCTTTTAATCATTAATGCCATTCCTAATATCTTTGCCTGTTAATTCATCTTCTAAAGCATCCATTATTATAAGCTCCTATATCTTAATTTTTTTAGAAGGTATCCAATTTCCCATCTGCTATCATCTGTTCTATTATTGCTTTGTTTATCCCATCCTCATATACATGCATCTGAGCCTCGAGTGGTGTCGGATCATGCTTTGCCTTTTTACAGCTTATGTGATTGAAAAAGGCCGAAATTCCAACAAAAATACCAATAGAATAAGATATTTCCAGCGTGTACCATTTTCTTCCGGCTTCATCCGTAAGCTGATAAAGGATGTCAAAAACTCCTCCTACATCCACATCACTGTTAAAGGTCATAATCGTAAAAGCCGAACCGAAGAATACAGCAAGAGCTACAAATAACACCTTAGCAATTTCAAGCATTCTTTTTAGCTCCTGATTCTTTTCCTCTGGCTTTTTATATTCCAATATAAATTCAGTTTCACCATTATTTGAAACAGACAGGCCGGGACATTTGTTTTCAAGGAATGAAATAAGTCTCACATCAGAAAGCACCTGGAGTGTGTTCTTATCTTTAAAATTATAATAGGTTTCTTTGCCCAGTCTTTTTATCAGGGCTTCATTACTGCCACCCAGTTTGACAATATCTTCAATTAATACCTTCGGATTTTTTACCTGTACGTACAAAGGAATGCTTATTGTTATGTTTTCCTGCTGCATGAGTGCTCCTTAAAAATATTAGATTATGGTTAGTATGCTCACACCAATTGAATTTTATTACATATATTATAATAATCATGTTTACGGAGTAATTATGTCAGCTTCTTCTGATATGTTAATTGGTACTAACACTTCTGTCGGCAAGCTTTTGATTTCTGCCGTTTCTTATAAAGATAATCGTCCAATCGAGGGCGCACATATCGAAATATCATATGCAGACAACCCGGATTCACCAATTCATGAAATCATAACCGATAGCAATGGTTTTGCCAAAATCAATGAGCTTCCTGCTCCGGAAATCGGATACTCTCTTGAGCCGGGAAGCATAAGGCCGTATGCTCTTTTAAATCTGTCTATTAAGCACCCCGATTTTGAAGAAATAAAGCTTGAGGGAGTTCAGCTTTTGCCCGAGGTTACTGCCGAGCAGTATTTCAAGCTGGCTCCTACGACTAATGAGGGTAGTGCCAGTTATGAGCTTTTTAAAATCGGACCGAATGTACTGTTTGGGGATTATCCTGCTCCAATACAGGAGGCTGAAATCAAACCCGCTGCCGCTTCCGGTGAGGTCGTTTTGGATTCTGTTGTTATACCCGAATATATTATTGTACATGATGGGAATCCAACAGAACAGGCTACTAATTACTGGGTAAAATACAGGGATTATATAAAAAACGTTGCCAGCTCTGAAATATATGCCACCTGGCCAACTGCTGCAATATATGCAAACATACTTGCCATCCAGTCCTTTACCCTTAATCGTGTCTATACGGAATGGTATCGTAACAAGGGCTATGATTTTACAATCACTTCTTCAACCGCCTATGACCACAAATGGATAGCTGAGAGAAACATTTATGATACAATTGAAGCCTGTGTCGATGATATATTTACAAATTATTTGTCGCGTCCCGGAGTTAAGCAGCCAATACTTACCCAATACTGTGACGGCAGGAAGGTAAGCTGTCCGTCCGTTATGACTCAGTGGGGTTCAAAGGAGCTTGCTGATAAGGGATATACGGCAGTTGAAATTCTAAGACATTTCTATGGTGAATCAATTTACATAAACAGTTCAAGCATTATTTCAGGCATTCCACTTTCATATTCAGGATCAGAATTGAGTTTAGGCTCTTCAGGAACTGATGTGAAAACAATTCAAAAGCAATTAAATACTATTGCCAAAGCCTATCCTGCACTGCCTTCGGTATCTGTGGATGGAATTTATGGTTCCAAAACCAAAGCCGCCGTAAAGGCATTTCAAGCTTTATTCGGTCTTAATCCAACAGGAACAGTTAATCAAAAGACCTGGTATAAAATCAGTCAGCTTTATGTTGGAGTAAGTGGGATTGCAGAATATTCGTAAAATAGAAAAAGCGACGCTGTGCGCCGCTTTTTCTAATCGAGAGAGAATAATAGAAAAGTTATAGAAAATGTCTAATTTAATGGTGAATCTCCGATTGAGATTCTTTCGTTCATTCGTTGACGTTGTTTCGTTATCAACTGTCGAGAGCATATAACTTATGGTTAGAAACAGGTCAAGTACTTTTTTCGAAAAAATTCAACTTTTTTCGCATTTAAATTGTATTTAACATTTAAACCAATTATAACACATTATAAAATTATTTGTGAGCTAATTATAACATTAACAGAGCTAATTTTTACACTTTAATCCAATTATTACATTTCACAAAGTTTTCACAGATTATTAAGCCGGATACATACGTTCCACCAAAAATGAAGCCCCTCTGCAGTAAGCAGCAAAGCGGCTTCTATTATTTTGTCATCTATGATGCTCGTAAAGGTTCTTAAGAATTAGTAAAAACAAAAACCTCTGCTATAATTAACAGAGGTTTTTGTTTGTTATCTTTCTTCTCTAAAGTAAGCCAGGCCAAGACTTTCGGGTGCCTGGTTTTCTTTTTTCTTTCTAAGGCTCACGATTATGAGCACTGCTATTGTTACGATGTATGGAAGCATTTTGAAAAGCTCCTGTGATGCTCTTGTTGTATTTGGGATATAAAAATAAGCCCAATAAAGAACGCCGAAGAGGTAAGCTCCCCAAATGGCATTAACAGGTCTCCAAACTGCAAAGATTACGAGAGCTACGGCAAGCCAGCCGAGGTTCTCAATTGTTCCATCATTTGCCCAGGTTCCTTTGATATAGTCCATTACGTAATAGACTCCGCCAAGACCACTTATTCCTGCACCGATTACGGTTGCCAGGTATTTATACCTGGTTACATTTATGCCTGCTGCATCTGCTGTCGCAGGATTTTCGCCAACTGCACGAAGATTCAGACCGGTTCTTGTCTTTTTTAGGAAATAGCCGGCAAGGATTGCTATGATAATTGCGACATAAGCCATTATTCCATAACCAAAGAATATCTTTCCAAAGGCTCCTAATTTACTGAGTCCCGGAATCTTTGTTCTGAAGGCCTGGCTTGTCGCTGCTACAGAAATCTGTCCGACTCCACCTGCCATTTTGTTGAGAGAGCCTCCGAAGAAATTGGCAATTCCTGAACCCAGAATGGTGAGGGTAAGACCTGTTACATTCTGATTTGCACGAAGCGTTATTGTTAAAAAGCTGTAGATAAGACCTGCGAGGGCACTTGCTGCAAAGCAGGTTACAATTGCAAGTGCAAAGCAAAATACCTTTTTGGGCGACTCTACTGCATTTTCATATTTGAATACGGCTGCAAGTGAGGAAATTGCCCCGATATACATAATCCCCGGTACGCCAAGGTTGAGATTTCCTGCCTTTTCAGAAATTATCTCACCGACACAGCCAAACATAATTACTGTTCCGAAGACTACCGCTGCCTGAATTAAAGAAATAATCGAATCCATTTAGGCCTCCTTTCTCTTTCCACGAAAATGAAGCTGATAATTAATGAAAAATTCGCATCCTAAAATAAAGAAGAGAATTATCGCTGTTATTATATCTGCTGCATATTCATTAAGTGAGAATTTTGAAGCGATTTCCGCAGCTCCTCTGTCAAGGAAGATAATCAAAAGTGTGATTGCAACCATTACAAAGGTATTGAATTTTGCCAACCAGGCTACGATAATGGCTGTAAAGCCTCGTCCTCCTGCTGTTCCCGTTGAAATGGTATGGTCAACGCCTGCCACTCCAACAAAGCCTGCAATTCCACAAATTGCTCCGGAAATAATCATTGTTCTTATTATTACTTTTTTTACACTGATGCCTGCATACTTTGCAGTATTCTCTGATTCCCCGACTACGGAAATTTCATAGCCATGCTTGCTATGTCTTAGATATACAAACATTGCTATTGTCGCCACAATCGCAAAAATAAGATTCAATGCATATTTTTGTTCAAATAACTCAGGGAACCAGCCTGATTTTGTCTGCTGGTTTATAATGCCTACGGTATTAGAGCCATAAGGATTTTCCCAGAGTGCCACACAATAAGAGGTTATCTGAATTGCAACATAGTTCATCATCAGGGTGAAGAGTGTTTCGTTGGTATTCCAGAAGGCCTTGAATACTGCAGGTATGAGTCCCCAGATTCCTCCAGCCACTATCGAGGCCAGGAGCATAACAATTAAAAGCACCCAGTTATTGGAGAATTTATCTCCAAAATTTATCATGATATAGGCTGTTGCAACAGCTCCCATCAGCATCTGTCCTTCAGCACCACAGTTCCAGAATCTCATCTTGAAGGCCGGTGCGAGTGCAATTCCAAGCAGAAGGAGTGTACAGATGTCACGAAGTGTTACATTCCGGTGAAGCTGTTTAACTACATCATTTGTTCCACCAAAGGCTCCGTCCCACATCGTCTTGTAAACATCTACGGGATTGAGCTTGGTTATGAAATATATGAACAGTGCGCTTACAAAAAGTGCCAGCAGGATTGCGATTATTCGTACAATCAGCCTCTGCCAGAAGGGCATTCCGTCTCTTTTTGCAAGTCTTATTAGTGGTTCTTTTGTCGCATTATTACTCATTCTTACCACCTCCGTTACCGAGGCTCGTCATCATTAAACCCACCTCTTCTTTAGTAGTAGTTCTGGCATCTACGATTCCACTGATTTTGCCACCACAAAGCACGAGTATTCTGTCACTGAGTGCAAGCAAAACATCAAGATCCTCTCCAACATAAATAACTGCAACACCTTTTTCCTTTTGGGCATTAAGCAGGTTATAAATTGAGTAGGAGGTATTTATGTCAAGTCCTCTGACTGCATAAGCTGTCATGAGAACTGAAGGTGCGGCACTAATTTCTCTTCCGACCAAAACCTTCTGAACATTTCCGCCGCTAAGTCGTCTTACAGGGGTATTTATTCCCGGCGTTACTACTCCAAGCTCGTCCTTTATTTCCTGAGCCAATTTTTTTGGCTTGGAGCGGTTCACGAACATAAAGCCACCCTTGTTATAATTTTTCAGCATCATATTACCGGTCATGCCCATTGAACCTACAAGTCCCATTCCAAGTCTGTCCTCCGGTACAAATGATAAGGTAATTCCTAGTCCTTTTATTTTCTTTGGGCTCTTGCCGACAAGCTCTACAACCTCTTCACCCTTTGGATCATTAAATAAAATTGAGCCCTGTTCTACTTTTTGAAGTCCGGCTATTGCTTCTAATAGTTCCTTTTCGCCACAGCCTGAGATTCCTGCTATTCCAAGAATTTCTCCGCCATAGGCAGTAAAGGAGATATTGTCGAGGGCAGGAAGTCCTTCTTTATTTAAGCAGGAGATTCCTTTGACATCGAGTCTTGCTATCTTATTTACCGGCTCTTTTCTGTCAATATTGAGGACAACTCTTTTTCCGACCATCATTTCGGTAAGCGACTGTTCGGTAGCTGTGGCGGTATCTACAGTTCCAACATACTCACCTTTTCTGAGTACGGTTACTCTGTCGCTGATTGAGAGTACCTCATGAAGCTTATGAGTGATTATTACTACTGCCTTGCCTGCGCTTCGCATATTTCTGATTACGTTGAAGAGCTTTTCTGTCTCTTGTGGCGTAAGGACTGCAGTTGGCTCATCGAGTATGAGTATTTCTGCTCCACGATAAATTACTTTTACTATTTCCAGTGTCTGTTTTTCTGATACAGACATATTGTAAACCTTTTTATTTAAGTCGATTTCAAAGCCGTAGGCGTCACAAATTTCTTTTGCTTTTATGGCTACAGCCTTTAAATCCAGTCTCCCCTTCTCCTCAAGACCGAGTACAATATTTTCGAGTGCGGTGAATACGTCAACAAGCTTGAAGTGCTGATGTATCATTCCAATTCCGAGCTCGTAGGCATCCTTCGGAGATTTTATTGTCTCCTCTTTGCCATTAATGAAAATCTGGCCTGAATCAGGAAAATAAATTCCTGCCAGCATATTCATTATGGTTGTCTTTCCACTGCCGTTCTCTCCGAGAAGTGAAAGTATCTCACCTTTTTTGATATTCAGAGATACGTCGTGGTTGGCAACCGTATTGCCAAAGGTCTTGGTTACGTTCTTCATTTCTACTGCATAATTTGTTTTTTCTGCCGTATGAGTATTTTCCAAGGAGTCCTCCTTTCGTCCGGTTCTTTTTCTATTAAAAGTTTATCTGCTTTTGTCGGAAGCTTCTAAAAAGAATGGCAGCGCAGCCTTTCCGACTACTCTGCCATTCTAACATTATTTTTTAAATTGTTCAACAGCTAATAAAATCAATTATTAATCTGTAATTATGCTTGATGCTTCAACTAATATTAGTCCGGATTTAGGCCTTTAATCATTCAGTAAACAATTAGTCTACACCGGCTAAATTGCTTTATTAAAAATTAGTCTGCATTAAGCTCTGTGATTCCATCAATTCTTAATGAGAAGGATGGTGCTGAGCGAAGCTCTGACTCATGGAAATATCCATCCCAGATTGCTTCCTTATCACCTTCGTCATCTGTGTCATAGTCACCTGTGAGGTCTACTACACATGAATCAACTGTCTGTCCGTCTACTGTGAACTTAGATGTATCAAATACATGGAGTGAGCCATCTGTAAGTGCTGCTTCAACCTCAGCAACCTTATCAGCTGTACCTTCTGCACATGCTGATCCGAGTGATGTGATTGCTACTGCACCTGCATCATAGCCTTCAGCCCAGTCTGTTGCTACTTCTTCGCCCTTCATTGCTGCACCGATTGCATATGTATAGTATACTGACCATACATTTGTTGCTGATGTGAGTGCTACGTCAGGAGCTACGCTTGTCATATCTACGTTATAACCAACGCTGAAGGCAAGCTTGCCATCTTCATAGGCTGCCTGAACTGCACTTGGTGCACCTGTTGAGTCTGCATGCTGTCCGATGATTACGCATCCGTCAGCGATAAGTGACTCTGCTGCTGTTCCTTCAGCTGTGATATCAAACCAGCTGTTTGTATATGTTACTTCCATTGATACATTTTCATATACTGACTGAATTCCAAGGAAGAATGCTGTATAACCTGAAACAACCTCTGCATAAGGATATGCGCCTACATAACCTACCTTTACTTTTCCGTCTGCATCATAATTTTCTGCTGAAAGCTCATCGTTTGCTACGAGCTCTGCAATTTTCATTCCTGCTACTACACCTGATACATAACGTGACTGGAATACATCTGTAAATGCATTCTTTAAGTTGCTAAGTCCTGATGAAGCTGCTGTATCACCTGTCATTGCTACAAAGGTTACATCTTCAAATTCTGCTGCTGCCTGCTGAGCATATGACTGATGTCCATAGCTGTTTGTGAAGATGATTGAACATCCCTGACCAACTAAATCAACACATGCATCATAAGCGCCTGCGCCCTCTGCTACTGAATACTTCCAAACAATCTGGTCATCTGAAAGGCCGAGAGCCTTTGCTGCTGCCTGAATGCCTTCGATATGAGCATAGGTATAACTTTCATTTTCGTCACCAAGAAGTACTACACCGACTTTGAAAGAAGAATCTGCTGTTGCATTAGATCCTGTTGCTTTGTTATCGCTGTTTCCTGAGTTGCCTGAGCCACATGCTACAAGTGCGAAGGTCATAGCGAGAACGAGTAATAGAGAAACTATTTTCTTCATGAGAAACCCTCCTTCTGCAGATATTTCTGCTTCTTATGTTTTTTACTCTGGGGCTTGTGCCCTGTCTTTTTTACGACTTGCCCATTTTAACATAAGAAAGAAATATTTGCAATACAGAATGTGAGGGTGGACGAAGAAATGAGAATGGGCGTCCATTATTTTTTCTCCTCATGATACTCCTGTTCGGTATTTACATTCCAAATATTAGACTTGTCCTTTGAGCCTGATAATATATTTTTAACGGTTTCAAAAGAAGTAACCATTGAATGGTCTATGTTATTATAACGGTGCTGACCATTACGTCCTACGCAATAAAGATTGTCAATTGTATTTAAATAAGCAATCAGTTCATCAATATTTTCATAGGTATCAAAGTAAGCCGGATAAGCCTTTTTAACTTTTTCCATGTGCGTATCAAGTACTAAATCCGTACTCTCAATCAGTCCCATCTTTACCATTTCTTTAGTTCCGAAATCAGAAAATTCTTTTTCAGACATATTCCAAAATTCGTCACCTTCATTCACGAAATATTCAAGTCCTATCCAAACTGTGTGCTCAAGGTCCTTTACCATGTAAGGTGACCAGTTATTGTAAACCTGAAAACGTCCCATCTTAACTCGTCTGTCCTGAACATATACCCAACAGTCGGGAACTATGTTTCCAACTGTTTTAAAAGTGGTTTTATTTTTTAGCTTTATTCTTGGTACAAGAACTCCAAGAGTCATGTAATCACGATAAGGAAGCCCCAGGGCAATCTCACGAGGGCGTTTAGGTACATCATTCATGCCTTTAATCAAATCTTTAATTGGCATTGATGAAATAACATAATCACCTTCAAGTGACACTTCTTTCCCTTCTTTTTCGTAGGTAAGTCCGGTCATAATATTATTGGCATTTTTATGGAGCTTTGTTACCCTGGCATTTTTGATTATTGTGCCTCCGAGCTTTTCTACCTCAGTTGCCGTAACCTCCCAAAGCTGACCGGGACCGAGCTTAGGGTATTTAAATTCTTCTATTAATGAAGTCTCTACTTTTCTATCCTTTTTATTAAAGGCTTTGCCAAAAATGTCCTTCAAAATTGCAACTACTGAAAGACCTTTTACTCGTTGACTACCCCAAGAGGCATCTATTTCTCGCGGATGTCTTCCCCAGAGATTTTCTGTATAGTACTCAAAGAACATTGAATATAGCTTTTTACCAAATCGATTAATGTAAAAATTTTCAAGATTATCATCCGGTCTTTTTCTTATCGTTGCCGCAAGATAACTAAAGCCTACCTGAAGTGTAGTTACAAAGCCCATATTTTTAATAGTTTCTTTTTTTAGAGAAACCGGATAGTCATAAAATTTATCATCAAAGAATATTCTGGAAACTCTGTGTCTGGTGAGCATTACTCTATCCTCTTTGTCAGGATTAGGTCCTCCCTGAATTACAGGTACGCTTCTTCCCAGAATAATATCATCACTGGCAGGCTCTCCCTGCATTGGAAGCATGTCTTCCCACCATTTATTTACCTCAGGTATTTTAGAGAAGAAGCGATGTCCACCCATGTCCATCCTGTTTCCGTTGTGGCAGACTGTTCTGGATATTCCACCGAAGGTATTGCTTTCTTCTAAAACAATTACCTCATAATTGTCAGACTGTTTGAGTAATTCATAGGCCGCAGTGAGTCCTGCCGGTCCTGCCCCAATAATCAATACACGTTTCACACTATTTCCCCTTTATATCGCTGACTTTGATTCAAACTGCATGACAATCGTTTTCGTCAAAGTTAATCTTTTGTCTTACATACAAGCCTAAATTTATTATAAAATCTTATCAGGATTATTACAAGAAGAAATCTCAAGTTAATAACTAATTTTTACGGTTATTTTAACCTTATCTGAAAATTAAAAAACCGTAGTAAAAACTACGGTTCTATCTAAATCAGAAATACAGCTTTACTGTTTGCTCATTATCTCCATGCATAGCAGCTTATCCTTCTTATTTGAAGAGGTACTCCTTTAAAACCTCTTCGATTATTCTTTTTTCTTCGTCTGTAATATTCTTTTTTGGAGCGGCTTCTTCAAGTGTCTGATTTAAGCTGTAATCAGGTGTTTTCTGATTCATTTCTTCCACATCAGGTTCCTCATCTGAATCTGATGTATCAGTTGATTCCACCCCTGCAGCCTGACTATAAGCTTCTTCTACATTTGGTTCCTGCGCTGCTGCCACATCTTCTTCACGAGTAGCTGCCACCTGTTCCTTTGCGCCTTCATTTACTTTTGAAAAAATCAATTCAGGCTGAGAGCTTGTTTCATTCTCCATAAGTCTTGGAAGCAATTCATTTTCATAATAATTAGTCAGCTTTAATTTTAAGACTTCTTTTTTCTCTTCATTGTCAATCATTTCCGATACAGTATACATTAGCATTGCTGCCACCACTCCATAAAACAAACAGAGATAGGTTTCACCAAGTTCTTTTGTAAAATATACCTCAAAATATGAAAATGCCAATGACATTGTCAAAATCAAGTGAGGCATACGATTAATAACTTTATCAATTTTTCTAACCCTAAGTCCCGCTATCTTTCGTCCTTCAACACCTGAATTTACGAAAAGTGATACATTATTCCCATAGCCATCACCAAAGATACGTTTGAAGTCACTGGTAAGTTTATTTAACCATTTCTTTTTTGTACTCTCAATTTTTAAAATATTTCGAATATCTCTTTTGTATATGCTGCCTATTATCATCTTTAGTATTATGCCCATCATAAGAGCGGCGGTAATTGCCACATATCCGACAGGTATCTCATAGATTTTAACCAGCATACAAGCCTCCTTTAGGTTTTTAACTAATTATATAATCAGTTATGCACTTTGGGAAGATGTAACCTAAAGTTTCGTAAGACAGAATGCGATGGGATTTGACAAGCTCTCCAAGCTGATTGCCATATTTATTAATTATCTGCATACATTAGAAGTGCTGCTGCTATTGCTGCATTAAGGGATTCCACTTTTCCTGCCATTGGTATAATCAGGCACTGATCAGCCTGATTAATTATTTCCTCACTCACACCATTTGCCTCATTGCCAACTACGATGCCATAATCTCCCTGATAACAGGCTGTCTTATATGAAATTGAAGCCTTGAGAGCTGATACATAAAGCTTAAAATCGGGCTTTTGCTCACGAATTTTTGAAATTTCTTCTGTTAGATTGTCTGCATACATGAGTGGGACACGCAGCAAGGCTCCCATTGTAGACCTTACCACCTTTGGATTAGTAACATCAACGGTTTCTTTTGACATTAAAATACCTGTCACTCCTGCGGCTTCTGCAGTTCTTATAATTGTTCCCATATTGCCGGGGTCACGCAGGTCATCTAAAATCAAGAGCTTGGTTTTACCTGTTCCTAAAAGTTCAGTAAGTGAATATTTTGGCATTTCGACAATTGCCATGAAGCCCTGGGGCGATACAGTTTCTGCCATTTGTGAAAAGACCTTGTCATCAACCAAATCTCCGTCGATTTTCATAAGCTTATGCTTTTCATCATCACTTAGTCCATCATAGGCTGACTTTGTCAGATAGCATTTTATGATTTTCTCAGGAAACTGATTTAAGATTTCCAGGAACATTTTTTGTCCCTCACAGACAAAAACTCCATCTTCTTTTCTGGTCTTTGCTTTTTTCAAATATTGAACAAGCTTTTTAATTTGTGGATTTGAACTGCTTGATATAAATTTATTTATATTCATAATTTCTCCTAAGACTTTTTAGCTTAATTCACTTAGTTTTCAGCCTCTGAAGCAAGGTGTTTTTGCCTATTACAACAAATACATCTCCTGCAAGTGTTTTTTCATCTGCCGCAGGATTAAGGAAAAGCTTTCCGTCCCTCTTTACACCAATTACATTGATATGAAATTTATCTCGAAGCTTGAGTTCACGAAGGCTCTTTCCTATCCACTCCTTTGAGACATCTATATCGACAATAGAAAATTCATCTGTAAGCTCAATTGTATCAATTACTCTTCCCATTGAAAGGTTATTGGCTACATGAATACCCATTTCCATTTCCGGGTATACAACCTCATCTGCTCCAACCTTTAACAGAATCTTGCCCTGAAGCTCACTATAGGCTTTCGCCACAATTCGTTTAACGCCCTGTTCCTTTAACCAAATAGTTGTCAAAACAGCCGCTTCAAGATTTTGACCGATTGCAATTACTGCACCATCAAAATTTTTAACACCCAGTTCTTCAAGTGCTGAAGGATCAGTTACATCTGCACAGACAGCATAGGTAACTTCGTCAGAAATTTTCTGTACACGTTCCTCTTCATCATCAACAGCAAGTACATTACAGCCATTCTTTTCAAGCTGTCTTGCAACACTGCTTCCAAATCTCCCCAGTCCAAATACTATATATTCCTTTTTTTCCATGAATTTCTCACTTTCAATATAGTTTTATTCTTTTTTATATACTTATCTGTGTTTGATGCTATGCAAAACTAAACACAGAGAATTTTTGCTTTAATCTAGCAATGACAAACCAAACTACTCCGGCAGGTAATCCACAAAACGAAATACATAGTATCCTTGCTAAAATCCAGATTACACTTATGACTGAAGGTATTCATCACTTATTATTAAGCCATCTCCTATGGTTATAACACGCTTACAAGAGTTAGCGACTTCCAAATCATGCGTAACAATTATTACAGTTTTTCCCTGTTCATTAAGCTTTTTAAAAACCTCCAAAATAGCTTCGGTTGTTTTACTATCCAAAGCTCCTGTAGGTTCATCTGCAAGAATAAAATTCGGATCGTTGACAATAGCTCTCGCAATTGCTACTCGCTGCTTCTGACCACCGGAAAGCTTATTGACATCTTTGCCTGCAAGCTCGTCCATTTCAACCTGTTTAAGTGCCTCCATTGCCAGTTTTTTAAACTCTTTTCTTGGTCTTTTAGAGAATCTTAACGGAATCATTACATTTTCTATAACAGTATATCCCTCAATAAGGGCAAAATCCTGGAGAACAATACCTACATGGCTATTCCTAAACTCTGCCAGTTTAGCAGAATTAAGCTTACCTACCTCAGTTTCATCAAGTGTATAGGAACCGGAATCATAATTATCAATAGCTCCAAGTATATGTAAGAGCGTCGATTTGCCGGCTCCACTCTTACCAATTATAGCCACCATTTCTCCATCTTTTATATCAAACGTCAATCCCTTCAGCGCATGAAACTCTGAAGATTTTCCTTTATTATACGTTTTGTTTATATCCTTTATTTTTATCATAATGCCTATTTTCCTCCTAATTATTTTTAATGATACTAATAGGTGTTTTCCTTACCTTTAAAGCAATACAAATACCTGTCAACATAACTATTCCTGCAACAAAAATAATCAAAAGATTATGTACAATTGCTTTCTGTTCATAAAAAATATAATAGAACCATCTGTATTTTGCATCCAAATACTTTCGTAACACACATTGAAAGATTACGAGTGCAGCCAGTGCCGATATTATCAGCTGAACTGCCATTTCCAAAACAAATATAAGGGATACCCTGTACTTACTCGCGCCGCACACAATGAGTATACCGGTTTCTTTTTCTTTTCTGTTTAGAACAAATAAATAAATGCTGGACATACAATGGGCGGCTATCAGTGCCAGTAAAAGAGCTGCAACAATTAAAGTTCTATATCCTTTTACCAAATCATAGCTAATCTGTACACCCTCCGGATAACTAATTATATCAGTTCCAAAGGTTTCCCCAAATAAATCATTTAATTCTTCAATCTCCTGAGCAGTAATTACCCTGTTAAATCTAATAAAGAAATTAAATATTGCTGTATCTTCGGGCATAAACTTTAGTGGTAAAATAGCCGTATTTTCAAATCCAAAGGTTTGTAATAACGTGTTTGTATAAAAAATTGTATTATCAGAAGGTTCTTCTCCCTTACCATCTATATTATCTACGCCTACTACTGTCATCTTTTCGCCGCAAACGTCAATTACATCTCCAACATTTTCTGCCACATTTTTTGTTACTACACAGACTGCTTCTTCGCCATCTTCATCCTGATTTGTCAGATATCTTCCCGATAAATATTCGTCAGGCACTATTTGCACCTCAGCCGCTTTACTTTTATCAGGTTTCACAACAGATATATAAAATGTCGTACTGGAAAATTTTGCAGACAATTCTGTCGGTACATAACATGAAACATAACACCTTTCTATAGTATTCTGATATTTTTCAAGTATTTCAGGAAGCAATGCTTTAAGTTTTTTAACATTTTCAGGATTTGCAGATTCTCCACTTATAAATGATGGGGAATATAACTGTCCTTCGTATTCCAGGCTTTCAATTCCAAGCTTACTGTTACTATAAACTCCATATGAGAATAAAAGGGTCAGTACTATAAGAAGCTGTATAACAAAAAAGAATAAAAATAATAGTTTATTCTTTGAGGTAACAAATTTAAAGCCATCTATAAGGTTCATAATTTTGCCTTTCTAATCAAATCACTACAACTATTTTTTCTAATACTGATATATGCCGAAAAGGTTCTAATCAATATCAGAAATATTAAGAGACCACAAATTATATAAACTTCCGAAACGTAAAATTTAATTTCAAACAGTTTATTAAGCTTTGTTGCAAAAACAACATTATTGATAATGAAAAACACACATAACCCCATCATAACATTAATTATACTTTCAATCAGTTTTATAAAAAATATACCTGACCACTTCATTCCACATACGAAGCATACAGCGTACATTTCTTTTTCTTCGTAGGTACTAATTACACTAGTAATTATCATGGTAATTGAAACTAATAGAAATACACAGACTGCCAAAGGAATTATTGTTTCCATTTTCTTTTTAATTGCAGACAGACTATTTTCATTTATATCTTCAAATTCATTAAAGGAACATATACTAGAGATAAACTCATCATTACTTTTAAGATTTTCTGCTGATATATCATCATTATACTTAATTAAAACTGAATTACAAACTGAAACCCTATCAAAAGAAGATTCGAGAAGACTTTTGCTCATATACAAGTATGGCATTTGGGCATCAACAGAACTATTTTTTGCATCGTGAACCGTAAACATTGTATCAACTGACTCAGGTGACGTCATTGATTCGCCCTTATAAACATATGAACCATTTTTTATTATTCCACATATTTTGACTTCTAACATTCCGGCAAAAACATCATCATTGTAATCAACCAAGTCTATTACATCACCGACGTTTATTCCTAAATCATTTTCAGTTATAACAGCCTCTATTTCATCTCCATCACCAAGCCACCGTCCTTCCAGCATTTCCGGCTCATAGGATTTCATAACATCATCAAGGCCTATAGTTATACATGTATCTTCGCCATCTATGTATAATTGTTTATTAAGTGAAAAAACACATTTATCAACATCTTTTAAATACGACAGAAAGTCAGACATATTATAAGTGCCATCATCAGTGACATAAAATTCTAATGTATCACCTGAAAAAATTTCAACTCCTTTTCCTGTAATCAAATCACTAAATACATCATAGGTCTTAGATTGCTTGTTATATATACTTACTGTTATAACGACTAATAGCATAATAACTGCCATCTCCATGGCAGTTATTATGGCTTGTTTCCAATTTTTAAACAAATTATTAAAGCCTAAATAAATCATTGTGACCCCTTTTAGAAATTATATAACTAAACCTTAAATTTCTCTCCTAATTTTAAGTTTGTAAGATTGTGCACATCTTATTAGCCCTATTATAGTTTTTATAATTAATGTTGTCAACTATATTTAGTACATTTTGCCGAATTTATGTGGTTTTTTAAGGTCGTTTGAGGGCATTTTGCAAAAAAATCCAAGTCATCTTCTTACAGACTTACCTTGCTTTCGGCTGCCCTTATTCCACTTGGTCTTGCATTACTGTTAAAGGCAAGTGCAAGTGTAATAGGTCCTATTCTTCCAAGATACATTGCCAGGATTACAATAATTTTTCCGGTCATTCCCAGCTCTCCCGTCAGTCCTCTTGAAAGTCCTACGGTTGCTACCGCTGAGGTCATCTCGTAGAGGGTATCAAGAAAATCTCCACCTTCGGCAGCAAGCAGTGCAATTGTCAAAAGGAAAAGAGTTGAAAAGCTGAACATTACGATTGCCACAGCTCTTCTTACTGAAGCATCGGATACGGTCCTGTAAAAAAGTGTAACCTGCTTTTTGCCTCTGATGTTAGATATCATTGACGCAAGCATTAGTGCCATTGTAACTGTTTTAACACCTCCGGCCGTACCTGCGGGTGAGCCACCAATAAACATCAATAGCAGATAAATTCCACAGGAAGAGGATCTAAAGAGGCTTTGATCTATTGTTGCAAAGCCGGCAGTTCTTAACGTAACAGATTGAAACATTGCTGACATCAGCCTGTTTCCCACAGAAAGGCTGCCAAGTGTATCAGGATTGTTATATTCAAATAGAAGAGTTGAAGCAAAGCCCACGATAATAAGTATTAATGTAACAACAAGTACCAGCTTTGAATGCATGGTCAGCTTGCTGAAGTATCGATGCTGATTATTTTCACGATTATACTTAATGGTTTTGAGAACATCCCAGTAGACAGGAAAACCAAGTCCACTAAGTATAATAAGTAGGATTGTTGTAAAATTAACTATAGGATTATTTACATAAGCACAGAGACTATTGCCGCCAAACAAGTCAATTCCGGCATTACAAAAGGCCGAAACTGCCGTAAATAGCGAATACCATATTCCCTTAAGTCCATACTCCGGAACAAATACAAGTGAATAGCAGAGAGCTCCTGCGCCTTCTATGGCAAAGGTTGCCTTTAATATTTTAAAGGTAAGCCTTACAAGTCCGGTAAGTGTATCCACGTTGTAGGCATTCTGAATCAAAAGTCTCTCGGAAAGTGTAATCCTTCGTCTGAAGCCGATAAGCACCAGGGTGGTGAAGGTTACTATTCCAAGTCCGCCAAACTGAATAAGCATGAGAATAATCACCTGTCCAAATGCAGAAAAGGTCTGACCAATGTTAATTGTGGACAGACCTGTAACGCATACACTGGTTACTGCCGTAAACAGTGCATCAATATAGCTTATTGAAATATCTTTTTTTAGACTTATCGGAAGGCAGAGTAAGAGTGAACCAAGGGCAGCACTAGTTAAAAAGCCAAGCATAATGATACTGGTTGTATGAAGTCTTTTTACCTTTTTTCTGCTAACTGCCAAATCCATTTTACCTTATCCTCCAAACCTCCGATTAGGCTTCTTCGTTCATCTTGCTAAGCTTTGCAGCCTGGTCGGCTGCTATACATGCGTCGATAATTTCCTGAATATCCCCATTCATTATCTTATCAAGCTTGTAAAGAGTAAGACCAATTCTATGATCTGTAACTCGTCCCTGAGGGAAATTGTAGGTTCTGATTTTTTCAGAACGGTCTCCCGTACCAATCTGGCTTCTTCTTGCATCCGCTTCAGCAGCATGAGCTTTCTGAAGCTCTAAATCGTAGAGCTTTGCACGAAGAAGTGCAAATGCCTTATCTCTGTTCTGAAGCTGAGATTTCTCTGTCTGAGAGTAAACTACGATTCCACTTGGATAATGGGTAAGACGTACTGCAGAGTCGGTTGTATTGACACACTGACCACCATTACCGGAGGCACGCATAACATCGATACGAATATCCTTTTCATCAATATGAACGTCTACCTCTTCTGCCTCAGGCATTACGGCAACTGAGGCCGTAGATGTATGAATTCTTCCGCCTGACTCGGTCTCTGGAACTCGCTGAACGCGATGAACACCACTTTCATATTTCATGACTGAATAGGCTCCCTGCCCCTTAACCATGAACTGAACCTCTTTCATTCCGCCGATTCCGGTTTCATCAATATTTACAAGCTCCGTCTTCCAGTGCTTAGACTCTACATAGTGAATGTACATTCTATAAAGCTCAGCAGCAAAAAGTGCAGCCTCATCTCCGCCTGCGCCTGCTCTGATTTCTACAACGATGTCTTTGTCATCACTTGGATCCTTTGGAAGAAGAAGAATCTTTAAATCTCTTTCAAGTCTTTCAATATCATCCTTTGCTGTTGCAAGCTCTTCCTTTGCGAGCTCACGAAGCTCCTCATCGCTTTCCTCATCGAGAAGCTGAAGGCTCTCCTTAACAGTTTCCTTTGCATTTTTATATTCTGTATATTTTTCAACCAGTGGCTGCATATCACTGGATTCCTTCATCAGTTTTCTGAATCTGTTAGTATCTGAAGCAACATCCGGGGAAGAAAGCTCTGCCTGAAGTTCTTCATATTTAAGCAGCAAATCCTCTAATCTGTCAAACATAACTAATCCTTTCCGGCCCTGACAACTCTGTCATGGCCACTATAATCTTTGAATACCTCTGCAGTCTTAAAGCCTGCAGCCTTTAAAAGCTTTGGCACGCTCACTCCCTGGTCAAAGCCTATTTCAAGCAAGAGAAGTCCACCGTAAATCAAAAATTTCGGCGAACTTTCTGCAATAATTTTATAAAAATCGAGTCCGTCCTCACCGCCATAAAGAGCAGTCCCCGGCTCATAATCAAGCACTTTTTTTTCAAGTCCAAGCAGCTGTTCCTTTGGAATGTAAGGTGGATTTGAAATGATTATATCGTATTTATCCCTGATTTCTGAAAACATATCACTTTTTATAAAAGTGACTTCTGCTTTATTTAATATTGCATTTTCTGAGGCAACACTAAGGGCCTTTTCTGAAATATCGACAGCTGTAACCAAGGCTTCAACCTTTTTATTTTCGAGATGCTTTTTTACACTAATTGCAATACAGCCGGAGCCTGTACACATATCAAGTATTTTTACGGCACTCTTTTTGGTTTCATAAATTTTTACAGCCTCTGCTATTGCAAGCTCTGTTACATGCTCTGTGTCCTGTCTGGGTATCAATACGTCTTGATTTACAAAAAATTTTAGTCCCATAAATTCCTGAACACCTAAAATATAGGCTACAGGCTCACCCTTTTCAAGCCTTTTTAATAGCTTTTCAAGGCTTTGTACCTGTTCATCAGGCATTTCTTCCATTCTTTTTAATAACCAGTCGGCTCTTGTAAACCCGCTTGCTTTCTCCATCAGATACCAGCAGTCAAGTCCTGCCTCTGAATTACCGGCAGCCTCGATGCGTTTTACTGCAGCATTATAGACCTGTATGTATTTCATTTTCAGCATTTTCCTTAAAATTTTCATCAAGGAAGCTCTGCCAGTCAAATACTGCATTAACAGAGGCAATAGCTACCTCAATCATGTCATCATCAGGTTCTCTCGTTGTCATTCCCTGCATCCAGAGTCCGGGCTTTGAGAGAATATTTACAACAGGATTGTCACTTTTTCCTGCGAGTCTTAAAAATTCATAGGCAATTCCTGCTATTATTGGAAGAAAGACAATTCTTAATAAAAATCTGAGCAGAAAATTAATTATTTTATTGAAGGCAGTAATTGGTGGAACTATCATAAAAACAATAATTGCTATTATCAAAACAATAATTATAAAGCTGGTTCCACATCTTTTGTGCTCTTTACTTGATTTCCTTACATTTTCAACCGTAAGAGGTAATCCATGCTCAATGCAGTTTATGGATTTGTGTTCAGCTCCATGATACATAAAAACACGCTTAATGTCAGGCATGAGAGCAATAAGCTTTATGTAAATAATGAAGATAACCAGTCTCATTATTCCTTCAAAAAGGGCACAAAGCTTTCCGCCAACCGTAAGTCCTGCCAATTTACAGATGCCTTCTGCAACAAGCTGAGGAACAAACATAAAAAGAAACATAGCCATTACAAGTGAAAAAGCGACTGTGCCAAAAAGCACCCAGCCTGACATGAAATCTTCGTCAGCTTTTTTCTCTGCTTCACCGGCTTTTTTCTCCTCTGACTTTTTCTTTTTTTCTTTTGCTTTTTGCTCTTCTTCCTCATCATCAAAGAAGTTTGCAGAAAAGGTAAGTGTTCTCATTCCGATTACAAGGGATTCAATGAGATTTACTGAGCCTCTTATAAAGGGAAGTCCAAGCCATTTATATTTGTCAATTATACTTTTGCACTCCTGCACATCAGTTGTTATGGATTTATCAGGAAGTCTTACTGAAACTGCATAATGATCTTTATTTTTCATCATTACGCCTTCCATTACCGCCTGTCCGCCAATACCTGAATTTTTCATTATTACCGTTCCCCTTCAATCTAAAAAAGGTTGAGACAAATTTATCTCAACCTAATTTTAAAAGTGCATATTCAATATTTTCCTAAAAGCCGTACTTCTTATTGAACTTCTCAACAGCACCACGTGCAGCATTTGCCTTAGACTGACCTGTATAGAAAGGATGGCACTTAGAACAAATTTCTACGTGGATTTCTTCCTTGGTTGAGCCTGTAACAAACTGGTTACCACAGTTACATGTAACCTGTGCCTGATAATACTTTGGCTGAATTGCTTCCTGCATTTTGTTCACCTCACATAATTTTTTACATCATGCCTGACACATCCCTAACAGTCATGAATTATTATTCTCAGTCATTTTATCGAAAGACTGATTAATTTACTTATTTGTCTGCTTCTAAACAGCTTGTTCATTATACCATAAGGTTTTTTTGATTGCAAGCCTTATTTTACCGATATTTTCCTTATTTTACTGATATTTTCCAAATATTCCTGAAGTTTTAATATTCTTAATCAGTTCTTCATTATTTCTGGTGGTTTTGAAATAATTTAGGATGACTTCAAGGGCTTCACGAGACTTTGCACTATTGAGTGCTGTTCTCATAATATTAACTGCGTCACATTCATCTCTTGAAAGGAGTAAATCCTCACGTCTGGTTCCTGACTTTTGAATATCAATTGCAGGGAAGATTCTCTTTTCTGAAAGTGAACGGTCGAGAACGAGCTCCATGTTACCGGTTCCCTTGAATTCCTCGAATACAACATCATCCATACGGCTTCCGGTATCTACAAGCGCGGTTGCAAGGATTGTAAGGCTTCCGCCCTCTCTCATGCAACGTGCTGCACCGAAGAATTTCTTTGGCATATAAAGTGCCGATGGATCAAGACCACCTGAAAGTGTTCTTCCTGAATTGGTGACGGTCAGGTTGTAGGCTCTTGCAAGACGAGTGATACTGTCAAGAAGAATACATACATCATGACCATGCTCTACAAGTCGCTTTGCTCTTTCAATTACCATCTCTGAAACTCTCTTGTGATTGTCGGGGAGCTCATCAAAGGTTGAATAAATAACCTCTACCTGGTCACCTACTATCGACTCCTTAATATCTGTTACTTCCTCAGGTCTCTCATCAATAAGAAGAATTATTATCTTCATTTCCGGATGATTCTGGGTGATTGCATTTGCCATCTGCTTTAACAGGGTTGTTTTTCCTGCCTTAGGCTGAGATACTATCATGCCTCTCTGGCCCTTACCAACCGGAGATAGTAAATCTACGAGTCTCATGGCTGATGAACAGAACTGAGTTTCAAAATGTATTCTTTCATGAGGGAAAACCGGAGTAAGATTTTCAAACTTAGGTCTCTTCATTGCAACCTCCGGAGACTCTCCGTTGATTTCCTCAATTATTGCTATTCCCTGATACTTTTCAGCCGGGTTTTTAATTTTTAAGGTGCCTTTTACATAATCACCTGTCTTCAGATTAAATCGTCTTATCTGCGCCGGTGATACATATACATCCTCTGAGCCTGGAAGATAGTTATCGCATCTGATAAAGCCATAGCCTTCGGTTTTTACAAGCTCGAGTACACCCTCACGATAAACTCCTGAGTCAAAGCTTGGTCTTTCTGACTGCTTTTGTGAATCGTCCTGTGCATCAGTGCCTTCTGTAAAGCCTTCCTGGAAGTCTGTTTCTGTGCCTTGAATTTCTATGTCCTGATTAGAATTCCATTCATTAGTGTTTTCCGGAATTGAATCATTTGAATTACGAACACTATAGGTCACATTTGGACTTATGCTCTCATAAGGTACTCTGATTTCGTCTGATGGCTGTCTGTCATAATCTGAATTTTGACGTGAATAGTCCTGATTTTGACGCGCATAATCTGAGCTTTGACGGCCATAATCATTATTAGAGCGTGAATAATCACTGTTGGAGCGTGAGTAGTCACTATTTTGACGATAGTCATTATTCTGACGATTATAATCTGAGCTTTGACGGCCATAATCTGAGCTTTGACGGCCATAATCATTTTGACGACCATAATCATTTTGGCGACCATAATCACCATTTTGACGTCCATAATCTGAATTCTGTCTGCCATAATCTGAGCTTTGACGGCCATAGTCATTATTAGAGCGTGAGTAATCACTATTTTGACGATAGTCATTATTCTGACGGTTATAGTCTGAGCTTTGACGACCGTAATCTGAATTCTGGCGTGAATAATCTGAATTCTGACGTGAATAGTCGGAATTATTTCTTCCACCATCATAAGCTCTTCTTGAATAATCCATGGTCTGTCTGGTTCCATCAGGATTTCTTCTTATATACTCAACCCTGCTATTTTCCTGTGCATAAGGCTGTCTGCTATAAGCCTGATTGTTTCTTCCTGTATTGTCATATACTGTTCTGGATCTTCCTGTTGAATCCTGACCTCTGTTTTGATCATATCTTGAGCCTGAATCCTGTCTTAGGCCTGTTCTTGGGCTAACCTGTCTGGGACTGGTATTTCTCACACTTGGACCTGCTTCATATCTGATTCCCGCACGTTGTCTTGGCTGAGGGCTTATTGCTTCGCTGCGCTTTGTCTGAATAGGATTTTGGGCATTTACATCCCCCTGAGTTGTTCTTTTAGCAGCTGCTTCGACAGGCGAATCAGATGGTTCGTTCTTTACGTTTTTCTCAACATTTTCGGGATTGCTGTCTTTTTTTTCAGTTTCTTCTACAGCCTTTTCACTTTCATCTTCAAAGCTCCATGCAGATATACTATTCAGCTTTGCAAATTCTCTCATTTTTTCAAGCAAATCTGCTTTTTTAAGTCCTGTAATTCCTTTTAAACCTTTTTCTTTTGCCTCGGCCTTTAAATCAGCCAACGACATCTTCATTAAATTCATATTGCCTCCTAATCAATTAGAACGTATCATTATAAGACTTTTATCCTGCCTGGATTTGTGGCAGGGATTATTACATAATTAAAAGCATTATTTTTATCAATTCATATGTGTTTAATACTTTACACTAAAAGAATCATATTTGCTAATTCCACTAACTGTAAAAAAATTACTTTGCTTTGCTAATTTCTATTACTATGAATTACTCACTCTAATCATTTCTTCTATTCTATTACCCAGAAATTTTTTTCTATTACTTTACTTCTATTATGCGAACAAACAATTAAAATATCTAGATTACATTATAAAATTAAACTTTGGAACTTTTAATGATTTTGAACCCCTCATCACATATGTGATGAAAATCACGAATTACTTAAATATCAATTTTAAGTGTGAAGCTTACTTAAAGATTTTTATTTAGATTTGAACATGTGCACCATCTGATGATTTTCTTACAGACAGCTTTGATACTTAACATGACTCTGGTCTTATTATTTTGTTACCCTATTTCATAATAATATACAGCTGCCTGCCAAAAGTCAGGCAGCTGCGATTATTCTTAATTGTTAGTTTTCCTCATCGGATTCGACTTCTTCGATATATTCTTCTTCTACTTCAAAGTCATCGGCAAAGAGTACATCTTCTTCCTCTTCATAACCATACTCATCAGCATAGACAAATTCCTTATCGAACATTTCGTCTTCAACTGCAATATCAGTCTCTTCAGAAACCGGCTCCTCAGGCTTCTTCTTAAAGCCTTCATTTGCCTTCTTAAGCTTCTCTAATCTCTTAAGATCAGCAAGTCTCTTTGCCTCTCTTGCATCTGAATCAAGCTTAACATCATTGTAGCAATCCATACCGGTTCCGGCTGGGATAAGCTTACCAATAATAACATTTTCCTTAAGACCGATAAGTGGATCAACCTTGCCCTTAATAGCTGCATCAGTAAGAACTCTTGTTGTCTCCTGGAAGGATGCGGCTGAAAGGAAGGAATTAGTAGCAAGTGAAGCCTTTGTAATTCCGAGCATAATCTGCTCGCCTGTTGCAGGCTCCTTGCCTTCCTTTGCAAGTCTTTCATTTTCATCATCGAAGTCAAGAATGTCAACCATTGTTCCCGGAAGGAAGTCTGTGTCACCCTTTTCTTCAATTCTTATCTTCTTTAACATCTGACGTACAATTACTTCGATATGCTTGTCACTGATTTCAACACCCTGAAGTCTGTAAACTCGCTGTACCTCTTTAATCATATAATCCTGAACAGCACGAAGTCCTTTAACTCTTAAGATGTCATGTGGATTGAGAGAACCTCTTGTGAGTGGATCACCGGCCTCTACAATATCGCCTTCGTTGACACATACCTCAGAACCATAAGTAATAGTATAGCTTCTTACTTCATTGTCCTTAGTATTTGTAATTGTAATTTCCTTCTTTCTCTTTGTCTCTGTGAAGGAAACAACACCGTCTATTTCTGAAATCATTGCGAGAGCCTTTGGCTTTCTTGCCTCGAAAAGCTCCTCAACTCTAGGAAGACCCTGTGTGATATCATCACCGGCAACACCACCGGTATGGAAGGTTCTCATTGTAAGCTGTGTACCAGGCTCACCGATTGACTGAGCTGCGATGATACCTACTGCCTCACCAACCTGTACAGGTGCACCTGTTGCCATGTTTGCACCGTAGCACTTTGCACATACACCAATATGTGAACGGCAGGTAAGAGCTGTACGAATCTTAACCTTTGCATCTACACCGGCTTCTGAAATGGCCTTTGTGGCACAAATTCTTGCTGCACGATCTGTAGTAATCATCTGATTCTTCTTAACAATGATTTCGCCATTGTCATCATAGATTGTCTCACAGGCTGTACGTCCTGTAATACGCTCCTGAAGCTCTTCGACAACCTTCTTGTCCATGAGAGTGTATACCTCTAAGCCCGGAAGCTCAACGGCACCCTCACTACAATCCATCTCACGAATAATAAGCTCCTGAGATACATCTACAAGTCGACGGGTAAGATATCCTGAATCGGCTGTTCTAAGAGCTGTATCAGAAAGACCTTTACGAGCACCATGTGCTGAGATGAAGTACTCGAGTACGTCAAGACCTTCACGGAAGTTAGCCTTGATAGGGAGCTCAATTGTCTTACCTGAGGTATCGGCCATCAGACCACGCATACCTGCAAGCTGCTTAATCTGCTTGTCAGAACCACGGGCTCCTGAGTCGGCCATCATCTTAATGTTGTTATATTTGTCAAGTCCACCAAGAAGCTTCTTGGTAATCTCTGCATCGGCATTATTCCAGGTTTCAATAACAGCCTGATATCTTTCATTATCTGTAAGATATCCATACTGGTAAATTGAAGTAATCTCTTCAACCTTCTTATCGGCTGCTTCAAGAATTTCCTTCTTCTCCTGTGGAATAATCATATCGTGAATTGAAACCGTAAGAGCAGCTCTTGTAGAATACTTGTATCCAAGAGCCTTAATCTTATCAAAGGTCTCAGCTGTAATTGTTGCGCCATGCTTATTGAAGCACTTCTGAAGTGTCTTCTTAAGCTCGCCCTTCTTAACGAGGAATTCGATTTCATTTACAAATTCGTTCTCAGGTCTTGTTCTGTCTACATAACCAAGATCCTGTGGAACAGCCTCATTGAGAATCAGACGACCAAGAGTTGTAGCAATAATTCCGGTATGCTTGATACCGTCTTCATCAATACGCTCTTTTCTAACCTTAATCCAAGCCTGAAGTGCAATTACTCCATTTTCATAGGCCATAATTGCTTCACTATAGCTCTTGAAGAACTTTCCTTCGCCCTTCTTGTACTTGGCTGCAACCTCAGGAACAAGTCCCTCAGTAATTTTTTCTTCAAGCTTTCTTGCTTCCGGTGAAAGCATCTCAGGCCATGGACACTTCTCAGCAATTGTAAGATAGTAAATACCGAGAACCATATCCTGTGATGGAACGGCTACAGGAGCGCCATCGGAAGGCTTTAAGAGGTTGTTAGGTGAAAGCATGAGGAATCGGCACTCAGCCTGAGCTTCAACACTAAGTGGAAGATGGACAGCCATCTGGTCACCATCGAAGTCGGCGTTGAAGGCCGTACATACGAGTGGGTGAAGCTTAATAGCCTTACCTTCAACGAGGATTGGCTCAAATGCCTGAATACCAAGTCTGTGAAGGGTAGGAGCTCGGTTCAGCATTACCGGATGCTCTTTAATTACATCTTCAAGCACATCCCAAACCTCAACCTGAAGTCTTTCAACCATTTTCTTTGCTGATTTTACGTTATTGGCAATGTTACGTGAAACGAGTTCTTTCATAACGAAAGGCTTGAAAAGCTCGATTGCCATTTCTTTTGGAAGACCACACTGATAAATCTTAAGCTCCGGTCCTACGACGATAACTGAACGTCCTGAATAGTCAACTCGCTTTCCGAGAAGGT
>CAZVBH010000019.1:18730-31417 GCA_964625275.1 uncultured Lachnoclostridium sp. | reverse complement strand
CATTCAAAAACCTCCTAATATTTTATATTAGGTCCAATTTTTGTCCGCACCTCCTTTTTTTATCAAAAATCACAGCTTATCTTAAGGCTTTTGCCCTCAAAGGTAAAGGCCTTTTAATAAACCAAACCAACCACGCAATGATAAGATAATGCTATTGCAATCTTATTTCTTTTGTGCTATGATTAAATCGCGAACATTAAAGGCATATTATCTTTTATAAGGAGGTCACAGCCAATGAATGAGCTAGAACTAATTAAGCATATGGAAATACCTACTGAGGATTTGGGCATTTATAAAGGTATGATGTCATAGGATGTACCAGCCACTCTAAAAATTTATTCTAAAGCCATACAGGGCAAAGGGTGTGGCACAGTTATTTTTTTGGCGGAAAACATTGAGAAATCAATTGAAATAAATTATAATAAAAAGAAAAGTTGGGGTGACATATATGAAGATAACACCAAAACAATTCAATGAATTGATAGAATGTGATGATTTTATTTGCGAGAATCAAGGACAAATTTTCACACTGGCAATGGATATGAATTTCGATGATGATGACTTTGTGGAAAAATACATGAACTCAAGATTTTGCAACATGGAAATGGATTCACTATACTCCTATTTTCAAATGGCAGACCCAGAAGATTCTATGGATTATATCACAAAAGAAATTCAACCAACGCAAAACACACAACACTACGATAAAGCTACCATGGAATGGATTGGATATATGTATCGGTATCTGCATATACGTTTAGGCATTAGCAGTAATGTTATATACAAAACCTTATCATTGAAAAATATGTTAGCTTTATATGTAGGTATGCATACACAAGACGATGAATATTTCTTAGATGTAATAAAAGATAAATTTAAGGAGCTGAGATAATGAAAGATATAACACTGTATCATGGCTCAAGAGGCGGTATCGTAGGCGATATACAACCATGTAGTCGAGTTCGTTGTGACTTTGGTCAAGGTTTCTATATGGGTACAAAATCAGAACAAGCAAAAACACTTATTTGCACTGACTCAGACCCAATACTTTATACAGTGAATCTAAAGCTGTCAGAAATAAACGAAAATAACATTCTCGTATTATCCGATATGGACTGGGCATATTATGTTTTATACAATCGCGGTAGGCTTGAATCTGTAAAAAACACAGAATTTTATAAATCCATAGCTAATATGGGTGCCGAAATAGATGTAATAATCGGTCCAATTGCAGATGATAATATGAATGTTATTATGAAACAATTTGCAAACGGTGATATTACAGACAAAGCCTTACTAGAATGCATTCGTTGTATTAATTATGGAACACAATATGTTGCTAAAACAAAGAACGCCTGCTCTCATATCGAAATTTGTCTTGAAGAAAGTCTTGATATGACAAAATTTATAGAATATCAAAGATACAGAAACGCTCGTAAGCAAGAAAGTGAACAAAAAGTAAAAGTCATAAAACGACAGTATAGAAGCGAAGGAAAATATCTTGACCAAATATTAGAAGAACAAACTATGTCATCAAAACGTAAAGAATTAAATTCCAGTCTTGATGATATGATTAAAGATATTACCGGTAATTCAGTCACACAACAAAAAACATTGCCTATGGACTAATTGATGTGGCAAGTAGGATGTACCTGGCACTCGAAAAATTTTATAAAATCAAGCCAACCACGCAATGACAAAATATGCTATTGCAATCTTTCTCAGCTTATTTCTTGGGCTTGATTGAAAAATAAAAGGTCTTTTGCTTTAAATCCGGATACCTGTCACTCTAAAAATTCTTATAATTGAAAAATATGTCATATTATGATACTATTGTAGTGGGTGCCACCATAACGGTAGGCGGTTGGCCTTCTACGGAGGGACTGTGACCCTTCGATTACATAGAAACTCATAAGAGAATCTGATGAAAGGAGGGCTGAGCCATGGATATATTTGAACTTATAGCTGTGTTAAGCTTTGGCTTAACCTGCTTTGGAATAGGATATTCAATTGGTAAAGATAATAATAAGACACAGAAATAGCCGCCCCGACCTGCAAAGTTGAGCGGCTTTTTCTTGCTTAATTAATCAGGCCAACCGTCTATCGGTGGTGCCTTTTATTGGTTTAATTATAACACTAATGAAAGGATAAATCAATACTAAGTTAGGTTTGGGATGGAGTGAACGAGATGTGTAAAGCTATGGAAGAAATGAGAAATGAGACAGCAATTGAAACTGCAAGAAGAACAGTAGTTGGTGATATATTAAAAATGATGAAAGATCTCAAACTTAGTGCTGAGGAAGCTATGGCGGCACTGGAAATCACTACTGAAGATCAATCGGTTATTAAAACAATGTTACCTAAGGCTTAGCTGACAGCATTGCTGCCTGGCATCCACAGCTTATTTTAAGGCTTTTGCCCTCAAGGCAAAGACCTTTTTTTAACCTAAAACAACCACGCAGCGCCTATGCTATATAAGCATGCTCGGAAAAATTTTAATTAAGTCTGATTCAGTTCATTTAGTTGAATGAATTAAGTATAATCAACATTCGTCTTTATCCATATAAATCTTTGCAGGTAAACTAAAGGCTTTTAATTATACTTTGATTGATTAATTTTGTAAAGAAAAATCGAATTTTAAGACTATTTTTGTATGATTGCACAACAAAATAAGTTGATTTTTGTGCAACATTTTTTGGGTCTTCATTCACCATTGGTAAAATTGCATAATAATATTTGCACAGTTTTGCCTTTAAAAATTGTATCGTTTTTCTAATTCAGGCATTATAGAAAATGATTTGGATGTGTGATATGATTATTTCATCAGATTAACTTTATTGGGGGAAGGTTATGGGACGTCCGAAAAGAATATGGTATCCGGGTGCAACTTATCATCTTATGGGAAGAGGTGTAAGGCGCATGATTATATTTCAGACCGATGATGATTATATCTATTTCAAACAGCTTTTACAGCTGATGGCTAAAAAATTTAATTGCAGGCTTCATGCATATTGTCTTATGTCTAATCACTTTCATTTGTTGCTCGAAACCGGAGAAACAGAGCTTTGGAAATTCATGAGAGCACTGTGTGGAAATTATGCAATTCAGTTTAATTATCGTTATAGCTATAAAGGGCATGTGTTTGAAAATCGTTACAAATCCTGTATTGTAAAAAATGATGAGTATTTTTTGCAAACCAGCAGATATATACATTTGAATCCGGTAAAGGCAAAAATGGTTTTTCATCCTGAAGATTATCCTTGGAGTTCGTATACTACAATATTAGGAATTAAGGATGACGGACTTACTGACAGAGATAAGACACTTGCATATTTTGGAAAAAGTAGTATATATGGTTATCGTGAATTTGTTGAAGATATTTCTCATAAATACGTCATAAGTGAGAATGAGATTAAAAAAAGTATGGGGGAAAATGAACTATGGCTACCGTGGTAAAAAGCTTTGGCATAAATGGAATTGATGGTTATCTTATTGACATAGAAGTAAAAATAATGGAAGGTCAGCCGATGATTTCTATAATTGGTTTAGCTGACCTAGCTGTAAAGGAGGCTTCAGAAAGAATTCAATCAGCCATCGATGAAAATGAACTTATCTTTCCAAAGAAAAAGGTAATAATTAGCCTTGCACCTGGAGATATAAAGAAGAATGGCTCTCATTATGATTTAGCAATGGCGATAGGAGTTTTAATTCAAAGCAACAGTATTTCAGTTAATAACCTTGAAGAGTATGGATTCATCGGTGAATTGTCCCTTAATGGCCGATTACGTGCATGCAAAGGAATTTTGCCAATGATAATAGCTGCTAAGAAGAATAATGTATCTAAGGTTATAGTTCCTATAAAAAATCTTGAAGAAGCCAGACTGGTTAAAGGCATTGAAATTTTAGGCTTTGAAAATTTGCTGGATGCAATAAAATATCTAGAAGGTAAGCTTGCTATCAAAGAGCATGCTCAAAATCCAAACAATAAATCAAAGCTTAATGATGAAAACCTGGATTTTGCTGATGTAAAAGACCAGTCAGAAATGATAGATGCTGTTGTTCTGGCAGCTGCGGGCGGTCACAATATGCTAATGATAGGTGAACCGGGGTGTGGTAAGACCATGATAGCCAAAAGAATCCCAACAATACTTCCTGAGATGACGGAAGAGGAATGTCTTGAAGTTACAAAGATTTATAGTATTTCAGGTCTATTACCAAATGGCCATGAGCTTCTAAGAAACAGACCTTTCCGTGCTCCTCATCACAATGCCTCGATGAATGCACTGATAGGTGGAGGTACAAATGCAACTCCTGGAGAAGTTTCTCTTGCACACAATGGTGTCCTGTTTTTAGATGAGCTTGCTGAATTTTCAAGACGAACCTTAGATGCTCTTAGACAGCCTGTTGAAGACAAAAAGGTTTCAATATCCAGAGTAAATGGTACACATACATTTCCATCTAATTTCATGTTTGTAGCTGCTATGAATCCTTGCCCCTGTGGCTATTATCCAGGTCCAAAGTGCAGATGTACTGATTATGAAATAATAAAATACAGAGGAAAAATATCAGGACCGATTATGGACCGTATTGATATTCAAAAGGAAGTGCATCCTGTTGACTTTTTTGAAATTTCTAAAAAGACAGAATCAAAATCATCAACCGAGTTAAGAAAAATGGTTGAAAAAGCAAGAAAAATTCAACAGACCAGATATGCGAAAGAAGAAGGAATTAATTGTAATGCCCAGATGACAACTCCACTTATTCAAAAATATTGTACTATGGATAATGATACCTTAAATCTTCTCAAAACTACAAGCGAGGAATATGGTTACAGTGCACGAGTTATTCACAAACTTTTACGCTTAGCAAGAACGAGTGCAGATTTGGATGCTTCCGAAAATATAAGATATGTTGACGTTGAGCGCGTACTGGGTTGTCGTGATTTGGACAGAAGTAATAGTCAGATGATGGTGGTGACGAAATGATGGAATATTGGATTTGGCTGTTACAGTTGCCACTTGTGGGACCAATAACTGCTAATAAGCTTTTAAATGATTATAATAATCCTTTACGCATATATGAGTCTGATCTTGAAGAATTATCTGCTAAAACTTATTTGAATTCAAATCAACTAAAACAATTACAGCTTAATCATTCTCTAGAAAAAGCCTATGAAATAATTGAATTATGTCATAAGAAGAATGTCCAGATACTTACTTTACAAAACCCACTGTATCCTCAAAAAGCCAAGCTGCCGGATGCACCAGCTGTTCTATATTATCGCGGCTGTCTGAAAATGCTATCAGAAACTGTCGGAATTGTCGGAGCCAGAAGATGCACTCAGGAGGCTAAAAAAATAGCAATATCAAAGGCACAATATTACGCTGAAAATAATGTAACGGTTATTAGTGGAATGGCTAAAGGAATTGATTCTTATGCTCATACTTCCTGTCTAAAAAGTGGTGGATATACTTTGGCTTTTCTTGGAAATGGACCAGACATTTGCTATCCAAAGGAGCATGATATATTAATGAAAAAAATAATTGAAAATGGTGCAGTTATTTCAGAATATCCACCAGAAACTCAACCATCACAATATGCTTTCCCTAGGAGAAACAGACTGATAAGTGCATGGTCGGATGAACTAATAGTTATAGGAGCCGGACGAGGAAGTGGAACCAATAGTACAGCTGCATTTGCTGGAAAATATGGAAGAAGGTGTAGTTATTATAAGACCAATATGAGCACACAATGAAAAATATATATAGTAGGCTTATATAGAAAACATTGGTACCTGTCACTCTAAATATTTTATAGAAGGAATAGGTTGCGAAGAAGCAGCTTTTATGTTAAGATGTGAAAGAAATAAGGCGACTGCAATCCACTGTCTTTAGCTGCTGGCTTGAGGTCGCCAAATCATAGGCGCAAGGATTTGTTGAAGGAGGTATGACTAATTTCTATGTTCTCTGTTTTTAATGTAATTCCAACCGGCTTTTTCAACAATTTAGCAAGTGGAAGTAATCAAAGGATATATTCAGACTGTATCCAATTGATTTACAAGGAATATGAAAGAGAAATTAGTTATCGGATACCACGCAACAGAATAAGAGATTCCTTAGCAATCTATTTCTTGGAAAATCATGTCGAATTATCACAGGAAGACTACAGCGGCGACAAAACAGCTAATGACATGGCGGGAGCCGTAATTAGAAAATTTCTCTCAAAGGATGTAGGCTGGCTGGAAGAAGAAATTGACGATGCTACTTATGAAAAGCAAATTGTAATGACAGAAAATGGCATTGCCCTTGCAGAATTTTTAAACCAGCTGGAAAAGCCTGAAAAAGAAGAATTTTCCAGCTATATTTACAATATCTATAATACCTTAAATAATTCAGAACAATGGAAAGAAAATCCATATGTAAATGGAATAAAAAATATCAATAAAAATGCCAGGGATTTATCAAAAGCCCTAAAAAAATTGTCTACCTTTATTCGTAAAATAATTGAAAAGATGGTTCAGGAAAAGACTCTTGAAAGCCTTACAGAGAATATACTTGAATACTGTGAAGGCGATTTTATACGCGAATATTCTCGACTTACCAAACAGCAAAATATCCATATCTATAGAATGTTTATAAAAACAAGATTGGATGCAATGATAGTGGACAATGTTATTTTTGAACAGATGGTAGAAAGCTGTGCGAAAGAAGAAAATCTCAATTATGAGCAGGCACATGATGCAGTCCTTGACATGATTCAGGCAACAAAAAGATTCTTAGTCGAAGACTACGATCAGATAATGCGAGATATTAAGCATAAAATAAATGTTTATCTTCAAATTGCCGTAGGAAGAGCCCGCTTTATCAGAAATCGTGAAAAAGATGTGCGTGGAAATGTAGAACACACAATGCGGTATATAATGGAAGAACTGACCGAGCTTACGAATAAAGATAATCTGCCGGAATCCATGGACGATCTTTTCACACTGGACCGACATGTATTTATAGACGAGGGCTCCATTCGTTATCCAAGACAAAACCAGACAATAAAAACCGCAGTAGTGACCGAAATAGAGGAAATGACCGAAGAGGCAAAGCAGGCGGCAAAGGCAGCGCAGGAAAAAGAAGCCTACAATCCATATTCCAGAGATTTGATGAAGCTTTACCTGGATAAAAAGATGGGAGCGGCAAAAGAACTGGACAGCAACGAATTACCGCTAAATACTAAAGGCGATATGCTGGCCAGCCTTTCATCAATTGCATATGCAAGAGAAAACGGATTTGAAGTAGAACCAATGGATGGCTATATAGAAGTAAATAACATGATTTTACGCCGATTCAGAATTACCAGGGAGGAATCGTGATGACAATAGATAACATGTGGGACGAATTTACATCTTCAGAAAAAGACCTGTTTCAGAGAAGCTGCAGAAAGCTCTTAAAACAGACCTTCATAGTAAGAGACAAAGATGAAGAAAATAAAAAGCTGTATTATTTCGCCTCGAAACGTCCAGAAATTTTCACACATTATTTTTCATATATCGGATTTGACATAGTGCTTGATCGTGAGAACGGCGTAGTTATGCTGCGTAACTGTGCTGATGTCGGTGAAAATGGTAAAATACAGGCCAACAGGCTAGGCTTGAAAAAGGCAGAAAGCATGATATTATGCTGCCTATGGACTCTCTATTCCGACAGATTGAGAAGTGGAAGTCTTGCCCAGACAATTGTAATTACCATGACGGATTTAATGTTCACCTTAGAAAAATATGGACTAAAAGAACCCTTAAGCAAGAAAGAAATGAGCGAAATATTGAGCCTCTTTTCAAAGTTTAACCTGATTGATGTCAAAGGAAAAATAGGAGAAGCCGATTGCATGATACGCTTATATGCATCTCTCCAATTTGCCCTGGATTCAGAAGAATTTAAAAGGTTTGTAGAAAGCACAGAAAAACGAATGCTGTCAAAGGAAGGCGAGGAAACGGAGGACACAGATGATGATACAGAATAGAAAAACAGCGACAAAGCTGCTGCTGGTTCAGTGGTCCCGCTTTCAAAATGTATGTATCAGACTGGAAGGCTCAACCTTATTCACGGGTGTAAATGGAAGTGGTAAATCAACCATATTGGATGCAATGACCTATGCACTTACAGGCAATACACAATTTAATAAGGCAGCAAAGGATAGAGACAGAACGGTAAAAGGCTATGTAAGAGGTGATACTAAAAGTAATGGTGCAATGAGATATTTGCGCCAGGGACAGATAATCAGCTACATAGCAATGGAATTTTGGTCACCGGCAGAACAGCAGAATATGGTTATTGGAGTATGTATAGAGTCACCTGATGAAGCATCAACTCCAACAAGCAGCTGGTTTATATGTCGCAATGCGACCATAGAGGATATCAATTTTGTCAAAATTGATGGTAAAAAAATGTATGTAACGCCGAAAAGCCTGTTACAGCTAAAAGGAGCTCGAATGAAATCCTCAGAGTTCATGGGAAGAGACAGAGGAACCGAGCAGATAGTGCGAGCACTAGGCCTTCGCTGCGAAGTAAGCAAATATCGCTCCAAGCTGATTAAGATGATGGCCTTCAATCCGGAAAATAATATTGATCAGTTCATTGCCACCTGCGTTTTGGAGCCCGGAACAGTAAATTCACTAAAAGAGCTCAGAGAACAAAGAGAACAGTTTGAACATATTAAAAAGATTTATGAAGACTTGCGTGATGGCAAGGAAAAGCTCAAAGAAATAGAGCAAAAAATTCAGGAATATGAAACCAGAAAAAGAAATCTTGACATACGTGAGATGCTCTTGCGCTATCAGGATCTCCTGGAAAAACAACAGGAAAAAGAAAATGTAAAGGCTCGCTTGAAAGAATTAGAGCAGAAAAAATTAGAGCTTGAAAAGCAAAAGGAAGCAATACAGCTTCAATTTGAAGAAGCCAGAAAAAGATTACAGATTGCAGAATCTAATGATATGTACAGAGGCATGCAGGAATCTGTGCAAAGCCTTGAAAGACAAATACTCCTTCTGGAAAATGATATTGAAAAAGAAGAAGAGCAGGTTGCAAAGCTTCTTCGCCTTCAAAAAGCATTGACAGAAGAGCTTTCCTGGACCTTAGAAAAATTTGAAATAGAAAACAAAAACTATCTGCTGCATGTAGCAGATGAAGGCTATTCCGTCGAAAACAAGCGCAAAGCACTGAATGCCTTTCTCGATGCAACTGACAAAGCACAAAATGCTTTTGCAAGAGAAAAGGTTCATTTAGAAGATGAAATTAGCGAATTAAAGCAGGAATATGCAAAGCTTGAGCAGAAGCTAAAAATGCTTCAGGCAAATCAGGCAGTTTTGCCTGAAGAAATTGAAAATGCGAAGCATGTACTAAATGAAGAGCTTGCAAAAAAAGGAATAACTACAGAAGTACGAGTATTTGCTGAATTAGTGCAGTCAATAAAAGATGTTACCTGGCGAAAAGCGATTGAAACCTTTCTGGGTAAAAAAAGATTTTATATAATTGTAGATGGCAAATATTGTCATGAAGCAATGAAGGTGCTACAGGATAAAAAATTATATGCTGCAAATGTGGTAATCACAGATAAGCTGCCAGACTCTGAAATTACCAAAGGCTCTGCCGCAGAACAGCTTGTAATTCCAAATCCTTATGCCAGAAAATATGCAAATTATCTTCTTAATGGCATTCACTTATGTGAATCTCTTGAAGAATTACATGAATATCCAAAAGGCGGTCTGATGAAGAATGGCATGCTTGCTAAAAGCTATGCAGTTGCATGCATGAACATGAAAAAAACACAGATATGCTTAGGACAGGATGCAATTGAGCTTCAAAAGAAAGCAGTTCAGGAACAAAAGGCTATAACAAAAGAAAAACTTGACGAAAGCATAGCTGAGCTCGGCAAAGTGAGCAACAAAATGGCCTCACTTCGCAAGGTGGATTTTGATTTGTCCCATTATCAGCTTGAAGCACCGGATTTACTTGCCGAAAGCAGGGCTAAGAAGCAAAAATACGAAGCAAATATAAGACAAATAAAAGAAAATCCAGAGTTCCTTGCAATTCTCCAGGAACAGCAGGATGCAAAGAAGTCCTTTGATGAGGTTGATGAGAAAAGAACAGGAATTGCATCCGGCATTGGAGAATGTGAAAATGCATTAAAACAAGAGCAATACCATGAAAAAGTAATAGCAGGAGAAATATACAGCCTGCAGAAAGCTTATGATGAAATAAAGCAGGCCCACCTGGAGCTTGAAGAGGCGATGCTTGGCGAATACAATAAAATCTATGCAAAGCGTGGCGAGATAAGAGTTATTACCGAAAAAACGGTACAAAACCTAAGAGGCGACCTGGACACCTGCATAAAAGAATTGGAAAATGTGCAGCTTGACTATTGCAGAATCTCGGAAATTGATATTAACAAACGAGGAATAGGATATATACCTTTTTATCGTGAAGAATATCGTAACATTGCCAATGTAAAGATAGAAGAGGCGCATAGTCGTCTGGTTGAGCAGGCAAAACGACTTGAAAGCGCATTTATGAATGACTTTGTTGCAGAAATAAACGAGACAGTTGGAGAAGCAAGAAGAGAGATAGATGCAATTAATCGTGAGTTAAGGCAGATACCTTTTGGTCAGGATACATACAAATTTAAAATGGAAGAAAAACCGGAAAGAATGTTATTTTTCCGAATCTGCAAGAAATTAGAAAATTATATGAATTCACCTGAGATTTACATGAATTCGAATCGTGATGACGAAGAGATGGAAAGAGATATTCAGGAATTCATGAATATGATTCTGGATGAAGAAGATGAAGAAGAATATACAGACTACAGAAAATACTTCACCTACGATATGGAAATAACCAGTAATCAGGGTGGAGAAAAAATTACTGCAGAGCTTTCCAAAAAACAGGGCTCAGCATCAAATGGTGAAAAGCAGACACCTTATTTTATTATTCTGGCTGCAAGCCTGCTTCAGTGCTACCCAAGAAAAAATTGCTGTGCAAGGCTGGCATTCATTGATGAAGCCTTTTCAGCATTGTCCAGAGAACGAATTGAACAAATGGTAAAATATCTGGAAGAAAATAACTTCCAGGTAATTTATGCGGCACCACCAGAAAAAATCAGCAGCATAGGCCAGTTTATTCAGTCAACCGTCAGCCTGGTAACAACAGGTCGATACACAAATGCAGTGGAAGGACTAGTAAGGCTGAGTGAGCTGAACTAACTAAAGCCGGCTCCGGCAATTATAGGAATGCAGTGGAAGGATTAGTGAGGATAAATGAGATTTACGGCAAATCAAAAAAGTCTATTAAATGCTTTGATAGATAAGTATGAAAGAAGCAAAACCTATGATGGTACAAACCTAGTTGCTCAGAGCTTTGCTGTAGCTCCTACTGCTATATGGCCGGACTATGCCTCTGATTTTACAAGCATTGAGCAGGTACGGGATTTTGAAACCGAGATGCAATATTTGCAAAGCTGTGGTCTGATAACAATTTGCGAAAAAGACGGAAGCATAAAAAAGCTGGTCGCATGCAACGAAAAGCTCGAGGAATATTATGAATTAGTGCATCGCAAAAGAATGAAGGATTTAAAAAGCGAGCAGCTCGATTTCTTTAAGAAATGGCAACAAAAAGACAATGCTCCATTAACCTTGTTTTGCAATGAGCAGCTTAAGCGAATTGAAGTCGGCAAGAAGCCAATGTATAGCCTCGAACAATGTGAAAATCTTTTAAAAATTCTAGAGTTCATTCTAAATAACAAAGAAGAATTGTTGGAAAGAGAACTCTCAATCATATTATTAGGAGATACCAAGGCTTTTGAGCAAAAGTATCGTAGCAAGCTTTGCAAAATACTTGGTACATATTTTGACTTCTCTGAAAAAACAGATGGTGTTGATGATGCAAGAGAGCAGGAAAAAATAATACTTGAAGAATTTAAGATTTATGCTAATCCGTCATATGTATATCTAAAAGGCAAAATGACCTTAGCCCTAAAAGACGGAAGAACAATTAGAATTGCATCAGAGCCTTTAGCATTATCCTCAAGCTTAATCAAAAAGCTTGAAACAATTACTATTAACTGCCGGCAGATAGTTACAGTAGAAAATTTGACCTCCTTCCATCGCGTCAATGATGAAAATTGTGCTTATATTTATCTTGCAGGCTATCACAATAGTGAAAAACAAGCACTGTTGCGACGAATTAGTGAAGAAAATCCCCATAAACTCTGGTTCCATTTTGGAGATATTGATCCAGATGGCTTTTATATTTTAGAGCATCTTATAAAAGGAACCGGAATAGCCTTTGTACCATTAAAAATGAACATTGAATTATTAAAAAAGTATTCAAGTCACTGCAAATTGCTGACTACAAATGATAAAGTGAAAGCAGAAAATCTTATTGCAAAAGGAAAATACGTCGAAACACTGCAATACATGCTGGAAAATAATTGCAAATTAGAGCAGGAAATAGTTAGCATGGAAAAAATTGTATCTTAGCCACGAAGTGGCCTTAAGGTTATGAGCAAGTAGCGAAGCGAACCCGGAATATCCACTTTGATTGAATTAAATGATTGAATTTGAATAAGAAAATGTTATAATTAATTTGATTAGGCACAGAAATTGATGGAGGTATAGAACAATGAAAACTGTAATTATGGCTG
>CAZVBH010000019.1:0-18630 GCA_964625275.1 uncultured Lachnoclostridium sp. | reverse complement strand
ATTAGGCACAGAAATTGATGGAGGTATAGAACAATGAAAACTGTAATTATGGCTGGTGGTAAAGGTACTCGTATTTCTAATTTATATCCGGATATACCTAAACCTCTGATACCGATTGATGGAGTGCCGGTACTGGAAAGAGAAATAGTTTCTTTACGTGATCAAGGATTTAAGGACATTATTATCACGGTATCACATATGGGTGATAAGATAATTAATTACTTCGGTGATGGAAGCAGACTTGGTGTATCAATTCAGTACTATAATGAAAAACAACCATTAGGCAATGCAGGTGCACTTTTTAAATTAAAAGAACAGCTTGATGAGGATTTTCTTCTTCTTAACGCTGATGCAATTTTTGATGTTGATTTTAATCGTATGGTTGATTTTCATAAATCAAATGGTGCTTATGTGACATTGTTTACACATCCAAACAGTCACCCTTATGACAGCAGTCTTTTAATTACTGACGATAAATTTTCAGTAGTTAAGTGGTTGGCAAAGGAGGATGACAGACCGGTTTACTATAAGAATCGTGTCAATGCCGGCTTACATGTTATATCTCCAAAGGTTCTGGATATGGTAAATATTGATTCGGATAAAATTGGAACGATTGATGATGAGACAGGTAAAGTAATTAAAGTAGATCTTGATCGCCAGCTGTTAAAACCTCTATCCGGCTTGGGCAAAATGTTTTGTTATGACAGTCCTGAATATGTGAAAGATATGGGAACACCGGAGCGCTTCCATCAGGTAGAAGTTGACTTTATGGCAGGTAAAGTAAAATCTAAGAACCTTGCAAATAAGCAAAAGGCAATATTTCTTGACAGAGATGGCGTAATAAACAAATATGTAGGCTTTTTGAGAAATATTAAAGATTTTGAATTATTACCGGGTGTAGCACAGGCTGTTAAAATGATAAATGATTCCGGTTATCTTTGTATAGTTGTAACTAATCAACCGGTTATTGCTCGTGGAGAGGTTACAGTTCCGGAACTTAATGAAATACATAATAAGATGGAAACCTTGCTGGGCTTAGAAGGCTGTTATGTAGATGCAATTTATTATTGTCCACATCATCCACACAAAGGCTATGAAGGTGAAATTCCTGAACTTAAAATAGAATGTGAGTGTCGAAAACCAAAGCCTGGCATGCTTTTAAAAGCAGCAGAAGATTATAATATAGATTTAGCAAACAGCTGGATGGTAGGAGATGGCTCAAATGATATTAAGGCCGGAAAGAATGCAGGATGCAAGACTACATTAATATCAGATAGTGATAATGCTCTGAATGAGGATATTAAACCGGATGTAACAGCTGAAGGATTACTTCAATTTGTAACTCAATATATTTCATAGTGATGGATATTGATAGGATGTACCTGACATTCTTAAATTCAAAGTAAAGGTCTTTTCAAAATTAATGTAATCACGCAATGACAAAATAGAGATTTCGCGATTCCTTGACAGGTGGGTTGAAAGTTTATGATATAAGTGTTACAATATTTAGTGTAATACCATTACAACTTTTTGGATATTATGTGTATCGGTAGCTAAAGGCTTCGATGTTGGCAAACCTAGAAATCTTGCCAAGAGTGTAACTGTTGAATAGATAAAAGTACTAGAGTTGGTAAAGTTTATAAAAAATCAGAAGGGTTAAAGTTGCAAATGAAAAATAAAAAAATATCTTGTGTAGTTTCTGTATATAATGAGGAATTATCCTTGGTTAAGTTTTATAAGACTACTGCTGCTGTATTAGCAAAGTGCAAGTGGGATTATGAATTAATTTTCGTAAATGATGGCAGTGTGGATAAAAGCCTTCCAATTTTAAAAAAAATCGCCTCTATAAATCCTAAGGTTAAAGTGGTTGATTTTGCAAGAAATTTTGGACATGAAGCTGCAATGATTGCGGGAATTGATTATGCTACAGGAGATGGAATTGTTTGTATGGATGCGGATTTACAGCATCCTCCTGAAAAAATACCTGAGATAATTGAAAAGTTTGAAGAGGGTTATGAGGTTATTTCAATGATTCGTACAAAAAATGAAGGAGCCGGATTTGTTAAAAAAATTACATCGGCAGCTTTCTATAAAGTCCTCAACCTTATTTCACCAATAAAATTTGAAAATAATTCGTCGGACTTTTTTGCAATTGCCAGACCGGTTGCAGACGTATTACGAAACGATTATCGTGAAAAGACTCGTTATTTGAGAGGCTTTGTTCAAAGTGTCGGATTTAAAAAGACTACAATTGAATTTGAGGCACGAAACAGAGACGCCGGTGAAAGCAAATACAATCTTAGAAAGCTTATGAAATTTTCAATAAATGCTTTGTGTAGTTTCTCTGATTTTCCTTTGAAATTAGGCGTATACTCAGGCTTTGGAGTTGGAATTTTGGGATTGATACTTATGGTATACACTATAATTAATAAAGTTGTAAATGATGTACCGGCTGGTTATTCAACTATTATTGTTGCTCTTTGTTTCTTGTTCGCAGTTACACTTTTAGTAGTTGGTATTATTGGCGAGTATATAGCAATTCTATTTAATGAGGTGAAAGGACGCCCAATTTATATTGTTCGAGAAGTGATTAACAAATAAAAAAATGTACCGGGCACCAATGTTTGGAATCTGCCTTGCACTCTAAAAGGTGCTCTTGAATTGGACAGGTTAGAGGCTGACTTTGCTAGATTTTTTTGAAAATTTTAAAAAATTTACTTGATTACCAATGTTAAAAGCACTATAATAGTATCAAATCATGATTTAGTAAATCATGATTTAACAAATTATGATTTAGCAAATTATGATTTGGTATTATATTAAAAATTGCTCATAACCTTAATGCCACTTCGTGGCTCAAGATTAAAAGTGCATAAACAGACCATTAACGGAGGAATTCATATGTTTATAGGCAGAGAAACAGAATTAAAATTCCTTAATGATAAATATAATCAGGACAACGGACAGCTGATAGTTCTTTACGGCAGACGTCGTGTTGGCAAGACAGAAACACTAAGGGAATTTTGCAAGGATAAACCCCACGTGTTTTATTCTGCAATACAGACAACCGACAAAGTTCAATTGTCAAAATTCTCGAATCTATTATTAAAAGAAAATATTCCTGCAAGGCAATATGTTACAGAATTCACAGATTGGGAGAAAGCTTTCAGTGCGATACTAGAATTGCCCTATGGTGATAATAAGAAGCTTATTGTCATTGATGAGTTTCCGTATATGTGTCGTGCTAACAAGAGCATACCTTCTATATTGCAGAATCTATGGGATGAGACAATGAAGAACAGCAATGTTATGTTGATTCTGTGCGGTAGTGCCATGAGTTTTATTGAAAAAGATCTGCTTGCTGAGAAAAATCCGCTATATGGTCGGGCAACAGGAATATACAAAATGAAGGAAATGGGATTTTATGATGCTGTTAAGTTCTTCCCAGATTATTCGGCAACGGATAAAGTAATCGCCTATTCCGTATTAGGTGGTGTGCCACACTATCTGAATCAATGGAATCCAGGACTTTCGGTTGCTGACAATATAAAACGCAATATTTTAATAAAAGGTTGTGTCTTATATAGTGAAGTTGAGTTTCTGCTTCATCAAGAGCTCAGAGAAACACCGATATACAATTCGATTATTGAAGCAGTTGCGCTGGGTAATACAAGACTTAATGATATAAGTCAAAAAGCGCTTATTGAAGATACCGCTAAGACAAGTGTATATCTAAAGAATCTCATTGAGCTTGGCATAGTCGAGAGAGAATTTTCCGTTGATACGGGAGCTAAGGAACAGGCAAATGCCAACAGAGGTATTTACCGACTGACTGACAATTTCTTTCGTTTCTGGTATGCATATGGATACACCAATATCTCGCAATTAGAAGACGGTGATATTGATGGTGTGTACGAATATGCCATAGCACCACACTTACATGAATATGCATCATATTGTTTTGAAGATATCTGTAAAGAGATGGTTCGTGTAATGAACCGGCAAAACAAATTGCCTTTTCGCTATCAAAAAATGGGAAGATGGTTTGGAAAAACAACCATACATGATACCAATACCTCCGATGGGCTGAGAATGGCCGATACGGAGATAGATTTGCTTGCGCTTAACAGTGCTGATAGAAAATATCTTGTAGGTGAATGTAAATTCAAAAATTCGCCATTTAGTTACTCTGATTATATTGGTACTGTTGCGAAACTTACACCTTTAAAAATTAATAATCAATTTTATTATGCACTGTTCTCAAAGAGCGGTTTTGATAAAAAAGTTGAAGATATCGCTAAGGATGAACACAGCAATGTTCTGTTGTATACACTTAATGATATAGTTAATTACAAAAATCAATAAACACATTTATAAAATGTACCTGTCACTCTAAAAATTTCAGTTCAGTGTGATGGATGTTGAGAATCTTTATTCTTACAATATATGTTAGAATGTAATTGTAAACCAGTATAGGAGATAGTAACTTTGGATAAATTATTTGATTTACTTGACAACATGTCTATAATTAAGGCATTTAAGAAATGTTCGGAGGGGTTATTTCTTATTGCATTTGTCATAGTAATATTTTTTTATGCAATGGAAGTTTCGCAGTTTTCGGAAAACTTTACCATACATATGCAACCGATATTTGATTTGTTGCCTGCAATTTTAATTTTCTTTAAGATTGTTTTTACTGAATATCGTGAATGGAAAAAATGGCCTTTTTATATTTTAGCATTTGCTTTTGGATTGACTGTTGCTCATGCTTCTTGTGATGACTTCCTTTACAGCACGATTCTTCTTCTTATAGGCGCTAATCATGTTTCGTTTGAAAAAATTTTGAAAGTATATTGTATTGTAATTGGTGGTATTCTAATTTCGGCTTTAGTATGTTCTCTGACTGGTGTGATATCTAATACAAGATATTTGCAGGATGAAAGAGGCTACCGGTATTCACTTGGCATGAAGTATCCTACAGATTGTTCAGCTTATTATTTGTTTTGGTTCATTAGCTTTATTTATGCTTTTAGAACTAGGCTGAAGTGGTGGAGTGGATTTTTTGGCATTGCTCTTTCTATTATTTTGTGGTTCGCTACGAAAGCAAGAAATAATTGTGCCTGTCTATTTTTATTTGCTTTTATCTTTATTTTATTTAAATTAAAGGATTCAGGATATTTAAAAGTTAAATTGCCAGTTTGGATTAAAACAGCATATCAAAAGATTTGTCAGTATTCTGTATTTGTATTGGCAGTTGTAATGATAGCAGGAAGCATCTTTGTTGAAAAATTAAGCTTTGTATCAAGTTTTGTTCCAGGTACATTTTGGGCTAGATTCACTTTAGGAATGAAAGGAATGGTAAGGTATGATATTAAGTTGTTCGGTCAACCGACTGAATATAATTTCGTAACTGATTATTTCTTTTTAGACAGCAGTTATCATCAGCTTTTAATTGTTTTTGGAATTATTGCATTATTTGTAGTGATTTTTGCTTATCTTTATTTAGGTGACAAATTTAGAAATGACAAGTATATGCTTTTATTGTTGCTTGTTATAGCACTTCAGAGTACTATGGAATTTCATCTTGTTGATCCAAGCTATAACTCAATTATACTTGCACTTACAGCAGCAACTGGAACTACAATAACTGTTAAAAATTCTTTTAAATCCGTTAATTAGAATAAAGTGGGTACATAATTAATGTTATAATGTTAAAAAATACTAGTCAACTAAAGAAGGTGGGGTATGAAACAATCAATTGTTCAATATAAATCTTTTGTCGCAGACAAAATTACTGGTTTTAAATCAAATTTCAAATCCTGGAGAAATTTGTTCTTTGGACAGATGATTTTTGGAATTTTACTTTATCTGTTTTTTATGGCAAATGAGCTTACTAATACAGCTGATGGATTATGGGGATGCTATTATAGAGCAGGAGATGTTGAAATATCCAGTGGACGCTGGGTTTGGCCTTATTTGGATGATATTAGAAAAGGCATTTCAACTGAGCCGGTCACTACCATTATTACATTAAGTTTAATCTCAATAGGCAATTTTTTTATAGTTGATATTTTAGGTGCATTAAAAAGCAAAATTGTCTATTTGATGAGTTTTATGATTTTATCTAATACCGTATTGACTAATTGGCTGTCTTACCGCTTTATGTCACCAACCTTTGGTGTAAGCTATCTTGTAAGTTTGTTCGTGGCCTGGCTTATTACTAAGGGAATAGAAAATAACAGTAAAAGAGTAATACTGATTAATTATATTTTAGCAGCTTTTATGACGGCTGTTTTTTTAGGCTGTTATCAGGCTAGTCTTGGTTGTACCTGTTTATTGGTTTTAATTTACACATTAGTAATGGTTCTCGAAAATAAGTCTTATAAAGAAATTATATCCAGATTAATATCGGCAATGGTTTCATTAATGGCAGGATTTGTGATTTACAAAATTATTTGGGATATTTATTTAAAGGTTAAAGGTCTTTCTGCTGGAGCTTATCAGGGTGCAAATAATGTTTCAGTTGGAAGAATATTTTTTGCAATACCTGAATCTACAGTTAAATGCTATAAGATTTTTTACAATTTTTTCTTTTCGAATAATGATCTTCATAATATCTATCAAGATAATGGTGTTTATGGAATTTATTGTATGGTTACAGTCATAGTACTTGGAAGTATTCTTATTGTTTTTATGCGTAAGACGAACAAGGCTGATACTCTAATGGTTTTGTTAGTGGTTTATGCTTTAATTCCAATATTTACTAATTCCACTCTTTATTTAGCAATAGATGCTTCAACGGCTTTAAGAATGTATATTGGAATGGCATTAGTATTTCCATGTTTGTTTGTTATTTTTGATAGAGGTTATAAAAGTTTAGAACATATTGGCAGAGAAGAAAAGATTTTAAAGTTTGTTAGTATATTCAGCGGCTTAGTTTTACTTATAGGAAATATTTATATGGTTGAAATTGATATTGATGCCATGTATGATGGAAGAAAAGCTACTTATAATTTGTTTGATTCTGTCATAGAAGAATTAAAATTGAATGATGAGTATAGTATGGATAAAACCTACGTTTTTGTAGGTACATTATCAGAAAATCCTACTTTCTATAAAAGCAGGATGTGGTCGATAGCTAATAGCTATGCTAAGTATGGACAAGTCGGTTTTACCCCGTTGTGGGGCAAAGCGTGTTATAATGCTTTGCTTGAAAATTATGGTGAAAGTTTACAGCTTTCACCATCTTATGAATATGAGAATATGTACGAAAGTGAATATGTGGCTGATATGCCATTATTTCCAGAAGAAGGCTCTATACAGGAAATTGATGATTGTGTAGTAATTAAACTTTCTAATAGCTATACAGTTGAACCATGATATTTGATTTTTACTTGACACATAGTTTTTAAAAACATATAATGTCCCTAGGGGTAAAGGGCTGCACTAAAATCATTGCAGTCCTAATCACAAGATGTAGTAACCTATACTACATCTTAACACACTACCACTATTCACATGAATGCAAACTTAAGATACAGGGGTATGAATATGCAGTGGAAAAATTATATGAAGCAGCTTCAGACTGTTTTAAGAAATACAGATTATGTTAAACCTAGTGACATTCCAAACATAGATCTTTACATGGATCAGGTAACTACCTTTATGGATGAGCATCTTGAGTCCTCTAAGCGCTTCGACAGCGATAAGCTTTTAACGAAGACGATGATAAATAACTACACAAAGAACTCACTTTTGCCACCACCCGAGAAGAAAAAGTATACCAAGGATCACATGTACTTACTGGTCTTCATTTATTATTTAAAGAACTTCCTTAGTATAAGAGATGTTAAGACCATTATTTCCCCGATGTCTGAGATGTTCTTCGGCAATGAAAAGGATGGAGGAATTACTCTTGAGGAGATTTATTCCAATATTTTTAAATTTGAAGAGGAGCAGTCCAATGACCTTGCAAAAGACGTTATGATTAAGTTCATGAAGTCAAAAAGAAGATTTGCTGAGGTTGAGGACGAGCAGGAGAGAGAGTACCTTCAGGTATTTTCATTTATAGCTATGCTCAGCTTTGATGTTTATTTAAAGAAGAATCTGATTGAAAGCACGATTGATGAGATTCTGGCAAAGTATGAAAATGATGGTTCAGAGGATAAATCCGATGACACCAAATGATAAATAAAATAAAGGCACATGACTTTCATGTGTCTTTTTTTGGAGGTAAAATTGAAAAAAGGCTCTGTAATTACAGGTAAAGTAGAATATGTAGATTTCCCTAACAAGGGTATTGTTTTGGCGGAAGACCAAAGGGTGATTGTAAAAGGTACACTCCCGGGTCAGACAGTAAAAGCATTAATCAATAAGGGCAGAAAGGGCAAGCTTGAAGCAAGACTTCTTGAGGTTTTAGAGGCTTCGCCACTTGAAACCTGTAAGCCCGAATGTCCTCATTTTGGAAAATGTGGAGGCTGTGCTTATCAATCCATAAGCTACGAGGACCAGCTTAAGCTTAAATCGGGACAGGTAAAAAAGCTTTTAGATGAAGTTATAGAAGGTGACTATGAATTTGAAGCACCTCTTGCGTCTCCTAAGCAGCTTGAGTATCGTAACAAAATGGAATTTACCTTTGGCAATGAATACAAGGACGGACCGGTAGCTTTAGGACTTCACAAAAAGGGCAGCTTTTATGATATCATCCCTGTCTATGACTGTAGGCTTATTCATCCTGACATGCGTGCAGTTCTTAAGGCAACTGCTGAATTTGCAGCTGCCAGTGGCTTTAGCTTTTATCATAAGATGACCAGAGTTGGTTTCTTTAGACATTTGTTAGTACGTCGTGCAGAAAAAACCGGAGAAATTTTAGTCGATTTAATAACCACTACCCAGGCAGGACCTGAACTCGAGCCTTGGAAGGAAGCACTTTTGAAGCTTTCCTGTGCATCAAGTATTAAAGGAATACTTCATACAGTAAATGACAGTGCAGCTGATGCTGTTATCGATGAAGGAACCAGCTGTCTTTATGGAAGTGATTATTTTACTGAGGAAATACTTGGACTTAAGTTTAAAATTTCACCTTTTTCCTTTTTCCAAACCAATTCTCTTGGTGCAGAGGTGCTTTATTCAAAGGCCAGAGACTATGTAATAGGTAATGGCAGCTTTGATGAGTCAAGTCCTAAAAATACTGTCTTTGACCTTTACTCAGGAACCGGCACAATCGGTCAGCTTTTAGCACCTGTTTCCAAAAAAGTAATCGGAATCGAAATAATTGAAGAAGCTGTAGAGGCGGCCAAGGTTAATGCTTCACTAAACGGACTTACTAATTGCGAATTCTTTGCAGGTGATGTATTGAAAAAAATAGATGAAGTAGAGGAAAAGCCTGATTTTATCGTACTTGATCCACCGCGTGAAGGAATAAATCCAAAGGCACTTGTAAAAATTCTTGCCTACGGAGTTGAAAATATGGTATACATAAGCTGTAAACCAACAAGTCTGGCAAATGACCTTGTTGCAATACAAAACGCAGGCTATAAGGTTCAAAAGGTCTGCTGTATAGATATGTTCCCGGAAACACCACATATCGAAACCGCCTGCTTTATTTCTAGAACCTTTTCTTAGTTAAGAAGTAAAATTGCAATATGCTTGTTATAAAAAAATTGATTAGATGAAATAAAGAAAGAATATAAATACTGGAGAGAATATTATGAAAAGAAATACTGATAGCCTGGACTATGTCTGCAGGCATATTTTACGATGCACGCATGCACCGATTCGCCACTATGTCGGTGAATCAGAAAGCGCACTTTATGCTTACTACGGGGATGCACCTGATGATGATGTCATCCTCAATGATAAAGAGCGAGAAAGCCTTCTTTTAGAAAAGGCTAATCCTGATTGTCCGATTTTAGTTGATGAGGATTATCCAATCTACTATGCGGTTGTTACCTGTCAGGATGAAAAAAGCACTGAGCATATCTTTCTGGTCGGACCGGTTAGTGTTGAGATGAATGGGAAATCGGCCAGAGGTGTAGCTTATTGCGATTATGAGGACTTTTGTGAGGAAATTTTACTCCTTTATAATCTCTTTAATGATACACAGCTTACCTATAATGAATTAAATGCTAAAAATTATATGACACATGAAAATCTTCAGAGGATTGAAAAAAATGTGAGCCATGTGCAATTTCAGTATCATGAAAATTCCCAGCCTCACAATCCCTATGACAGAGAACGCCGGGAAATGCTTGGCATAAAGACAGGTGATGTGGCACGCCTTTTACAAAGCATTGATGAGATTTTTATGGGCGAGTATGCCGTTTTGTCAAAAAATAAGCTTCAGTCTGCAAAGAATCTCGCAATTGTAGGTCTTGCAATTTCTGCCAGAGCTGCAATTGATGGTGGCATGCCCTCTGAGGAAGCCTTTTCACTAAATGACAGCTTGATTTTAGAGGTTGATAAATCAAAAAATATTGGCGAAATTGAAAATATTGTCAGATATGGTAAAGTCAAATATGCTGAAATTGTCAAATCCTTAAATGAGAAAAAGGATGAAAATGCAATAATCGACCAATGTAAAAATTTGATTTTTAGAAGACTTCACTCTAAAATTGTGATTAGTGAGCTGGCTGACATTCTTCATGTATCCTTGGAATACCTTTCTGCCTTATTTAAGAGAACGGAGCAGATTACGATTAGTGAGTATATAATGAATGAAAAGGTTAAATTAGCACAAAACCTACTCGTTTACTCGGAATATTCTCTTGTAGATATAAGCATGTATCTTGGGTTTTCTTCTCAGAGTCATTTTGGAAGGGTGTTTAAGAAGTGTACCGGTCTTACTCCAAATGACTACAGAAAGCGAAATGCTAAAAAATATTTTATTATTGATTAAAATTATGATAAATACATTAAAATTATGTTATAAACATGGTCCCTCTTTGTATTATATTTAAGTTACTATTCATTAGTAAAAAATATAGTATTGGAGGGACTTTTTATGAAAGTAAAAGGTGTTAATCTTGGTAACTGGCTGGTGCTTGAGAAGTGGATGAGTCCGGTTCTTTTTGATGGCACTACTGCAGAAGATGAATATTATCTTCCAAAGCAGTTGTCACCTGAGGTTTACAAGGCAAGAATCAGTGTACACAGAAGTGAGTATATCTCAGAGCGTGATTTTGCCACTATCAAGCGTATAGGACTGAATACGGTTCGTATTCCTGTTCCTTATTTTATCTTCGGAGATTGCCCGCCATTTATCGGATGTATCGAAGAGCTTGACAAAGCCATTGCATGGGCAGAGAAATACGATTTGAAGATTTTAATTGATCTTCATACAGTTCCATGGAGCCAAAATGGCTTTGACAATGGAGGACTTAGTGGTGTATGTAAGTGGAGTCAGAAGCCGGAAGCTGTAGACTTTACACTTGACGTACTTGAGAAGCTCGCTAAGCGTTATGGTAACCGAAAAGGACTTTTTGGTATCACGCCTGTAAACGAGCCTATTACGGAGGAGGTATGGGAGATTTTCAATGTTCCTGTACGTTATCCGGCAGTAGACAAGGAGATGGCTGAAGGAAGTAAGCCTAACTCACTTGAATTCCTCAGAGGCTTTTATGACAGGGCATATGACAGGATTCGTCCTAACATTGCCGACGATAAGTATATTGTATTTCATGATGGCTTCCAGCTGAAGGCATGGAAGGAATTTATTACACAGCCTAAGTATAAGAATGTAATGCTTGATACTCATCAGTATCTGATGGTCGCTGAAGCTATGGGCTGTGAGCAGACACCTGAAGGCTATCTTAAATATATCAAGGAGAACTTTGAAAAGCCTATTGCAGAGGTTGAGGAATATGTTCCTGTTGTCTGTGGTGAGTGGTGTCTCTTTAATTCATACGCAGTCGGAATTGATACAAAGGGCGGTCAGAGCGTTCTCAATGGAATAGATTTCACAGAAGAAAGAAATGTATTGAGTGAGGATGACAAGAAGAAGGTTTATCAGCAGCTTTGTAAGGCTCAGCTTGATGCATGGAACAAGGGCTCAGGTTATTTCTATTGGAGCTATAAGCTTCTTCTTGATACAGTTAATGATAATAATTGGTTTGGCTGGGACAGCTGGGATTTAGGAAAGAGTGTGGATCAGGGCTGGTTTACAGAAGCATAAAGGGGGATAATAATGAATAAAAAGTTAACATTTTTGGAGAGGTTATCTTATGGCTTGGGCGATTATGCAGGCAATTTGATCTATTCGTCAATTACTGCATTCCTTTTAGTTTACTATGTAACGGTAGTAGGCATGAATTCAGCTGTAGCGGCGAGCGTTATGGCTATATCTAAAATCTTTGATGGTATATCAGATTTGCTCATGGGACGTATCGTTGATAAGTCCCATAGCAAATATGGAAAAGCAAGACCTTGGATTATCAGAATGTCAATTCCAATGGGTATCTGTGCAGTATTTATGTTCTCAGTTCCTGCAAGCTTTTCGTCAAAGGCACAGGTTGTATATGCATTCTTAACCTACAACCTTGTTTCTACCGTATTCTACACAGGCTACAATGTACCTTATGCAACACTTCAGGGACTTATGACTACCAATCAGTATGAAAGAGGTTTACTTGGTAACTTCCGTATGCTCCTTGCTACAGCAGGTACAATGACTGTTAATACCTTCGTTTTAAAGATGACTGCTTTCTTTGGTAATGGTGAAGATGGTGATGCCTATACTCAGAGAGGTTGGACAATCACAATGATCATCATGGCAGCAGCCTTTATTGCTATCAGCTTTATAACCTTCTTAAATTGTAAAGAGGCTGTTGACGATGAAGAGCCAAGTGAAGAGGAAAAGGCTGCGGCTGCTGAAGCTAAGGCAAAGGAACCTTCATTTATTCAGGGTATTGCCAGCCTTCTTAAAAATAAGTATTGGGTTTTAATGGTAATATTCTTATTCGTGCTTTACTTTATGATGTCTACCTTCTTTGGCAGCAATCTCTACTTTGCAAAGTATGTTCTTGGAAGAGAAGAGAAATATTCTATCATTGCTAATGCACTTACAATTGCTCAGATTGCTATGATGTTTATTACACCTTTCGTTATGAAGGTTATCGGAAAGCGCTGGACAGGTTTCATCGGTATGGCAGTTTCACTTCTTGGCTTCATACTTACAGCTGTTGCCGGACAGAATGTAACTATGGTTGTTGTTGCTAATGTTATTAAGGGCGCAGGCTTTGGCTTCGGTGCTGCTACAATGTTTGGTCTCCTTCAGGATTCCATTACTTATGGACAGTGGCTTACAAATGTTCCTGCAATCGGTATGGGAAATGCAGCTTCTTCATTCGCAATGAAGATTGGCTCCGGTATCGGTACAGCAGCCTTAGGTTGGATTCTTGGTGCAGGTGGCTTCGATAATGATCCTACAAGTGCATCAGCTATTACATCTATCAATGTAGCATGTATCTGGGTACCTGTAATCACATGTGTCATCGGCTTAATATGTCTCATCTTATTCGACCTCGATAAGAAGTACGATTTAATTCTTGCAGATTTAGAGGCAGGTAAGTGGAAGGGCACAAGCGACCTTAAATTATAAATAGATTATTGTTATTAATAATTATATTATGTTAACCTTAATGCAGCTTTGTGGCATTAGGGTTAACGTGCTTATTGTTACTTTTGGTATAAAAAGTATTATAAGTATTTTGAATCTGCTTATCAAAATATTAATTTTGATTATGATAGGTTGATTTTTAAGATAAAAAAGAAGAATGGAGATTTTATTATGATTCAAAATCCAATTATTCCGGGATTTAATCCGGACGCATGTATTTGCAGAAAGGGAGATGACTACTACATTGCCATTTCATCATTTGAGTGGTTCCCTGGAATCCCTATTTACCATTCAAAGGATTTAAAGCATTGGGAGCTTTATTCTCATGTTCTTACTGATGATGAGCAGGTAAATTTGAAAGGACTTCCTTCAGCTAAGGGTATATGGGCACCTTGCCTCACCTATTGTGAGGAAGAGGACCTTTTCTATATTATTTATGGTGTTATGAATTCCATGAATGCCAGATATTTTGATATCGATAATTTCCTTATTACAGCAAAGGATATTCGTGGACCTTGGAGTGAGCCTGTTTATCTTCATTCTTCTGGCTTTGATGCATCAATTTATCATGGAGAGAATGGCAGAAAATGGATTGTTTCACTTGAATGGGAGACAAGAGCAGGCTATGAGAAGCCGGGCGCAATCTGCATGGTAGAATATTCACCTGAGAAGAAGGAAATCATCGGTTATCCAAAGCGTATTTGGAGAGGTGGTACGGACAGAGGCTGTATCGAAGCACCTCATCTTACAAAGCATGGTGACTACTATTATATTATGTGTGCTGAGGGTGGTACAGGCTATAATCATTGTGTAACAATGGGACGTTCAAAAGAAATTTGGGGACCTTATGAAAGAGATCCAAAGAATCCAATCGTTACAGCAGTTCCCGGAGAAAATTATGAGCGTCATGACTGGGATCACTTAAAGCCAAAGTACTACAATCCGGATTCAATTCTTCAGAAGTGCGGACATGGAAGCTATGTTGAGACTCCTGATGGAGAGGTTTATCTCGTACACATCAGCGCAAGACCTTTCGTGCCTGAGCTTCGTTGTACACTCGGAAGAGAGACTTCAATTCAGAAGATGATGTGGACGGAAGACGGATGGCTTCGTATGGCTGATGGAACTAATCTTGCAAAGGTTGAGGTGCCTGAAAGCTCACTTCCTGTTTGTGAAATGCCAAAGCTTCCTGACTTTGATGATTTTGATAGTGATGAGCTTGGAATTTTCTATTATGCTCCACGTATTATGCCACAGCGCTTTGCAGATGTAAAGGCAAGACCGGGCTATGTACGAATTAGAGGACAGGAATCCAGAACCTCACTCCACCAGGTAAGCATTCTTGCACGTAAGCTTACAAGCGTTCATGCAAGAGTTACGACTAAGATGGAATTTAAGCCGGAGGTTCATCAGCACAGTGCAGGTCTCATCATGTACTATGATAACATGAACTATATCAATTTGCGTAAGTACTACAGTGAGACTCTCGGACAGAGCGCACTCTCGATAATTCATCTGGAAAATGGCGAAAAGACCGAACTTATGAACACCAGAATACCGGTTGAAGATAAACCTATCTACTTACGCTTGTACGTAGAAGGACGTAAGTCCTGGTTTGAATGGAGCTATGACAATGTCGAGTATGTAAAGATTGGTCACGTATTCGATACAACTAAATTCTCTGATGAATACTGCAAGTATGGAGAATTTACCGGAACAATGGTCGGCATAACTGCTTCTGACAGAGTTAAGCATCAGCATTATGCAGATTTCGACTTCTTTGAATATATTGCAGATGAATCTAAGGTGGAAGTGGATTAACCTTTTTTGTAGAAGTGGATTAATCCTTTTGTAGAAGTGGATTAACCCTTTTGTAGAAGTGGATTAAACCCTCGTAAAGAGAATATCGCCTTAGAACAAGTCAAGTTTTACTCTAGTATTTAAAGTTTTTTCGCGCTAGAATAACGCATGTAAGAACGAAAAAGAAAAAAACTTAAAGAAAAAGGAGTAAAAAACTATGACAACAATTTTAAAGAAAATCGTAAAGGCTTACAAGGAAAATCAGGCAACAATCATCTGTGGAGCATTAGTTATGAATGGCTCAGCAAATGTATATCAGACATATGTAGACCTTTCTAAATAATTGGTCGCCTGACATATGAAGGATAAGCTAAAGTTAAAGACTGCTCATGATTCCAAGTAAATCAGAGCAGTCTTTTTTTTCGAATAGCCGGAATGAAATTTTTCTTAAATACTGAATTTTGTGATAATACTTATTCGTTTTGAAGAACTAAATGGTGGCAGCTCATATATAAATTAATATAGTTAAAGGTGGAAGCACATATATGCTTGCGTAGAAAAACTTCAAGGGTAACGCTGCTCAAGAGCAGCGTGCAGGTTCCCTGGTTTTTCTAGCATCATATATGTGCGACACCATTAATACAGTTTAATCCATATATGAGCTGCCACCTCACCACACTTGTACAAAATGGAATGGAGGCGTATATGTCATATCATGAAAATATGAAAAAGTTAAGCGATTCAGGCATTCAGATTTCCTACCACACGATTTCGGGTGGCTTTCGTCCTCCACACTGGCATGAAGAGCTGGAGCTGCTTTATCAGCTCAATGGAGAGACAGACATCACGATTGAGGGAGAGAAGCACAGATTGCCAAAGAAACAGCTACTGGTGGTTAACCCAAGTCTGGTTCACAGTACCTATTGCCATGATACTTCAGAGATGTTTGCCTGTGTGCATATTTCTCTGGAGCACATGAAAAAGTATATCCCTGATATTGAATTTTACAGCTTTGACTGCATTCCGGACCGTATATCTGATGAAAGCTTTCCTAATTATCTGGAAATCTGTAAGCTGATGGAAAGAATAACTATTCTTTATATAGAGGATGCCTTTGCGCTTAATATGGAAGCTGAGGGTCTGATTTTACAGCTACTGGCAATCCTTTTGCGTTATTTTGCAACTACGGTAGTACCGGCAAGCGCTTCGGGTGACAGCATGCTAAAGGAAAGAGTGAGAGATGTTATTAATTATACCTATGAACATTTTAAGGAACCGATAAGCCTTACAGAAATTTCTGAATTCGTAGGTCTGGATCAAAAATATTTCTGCCGTTTCTTTAAAAAGTATATGGGCAATTCTTACCACAACTATTTGAATGAAATCAGGCTTGCAAGTATTTATCAAGAGCTCGTAAACACTCAGGATTCGATAAAGGAAATTGCAGAAAGAAATGGTATGCTCAATCAAAAGCTGTTTAACCAAAGCTTTAAACAGCTCTATGGATGCAGACCATCTGAGGTGAGAAAGAGCAGTAGTTAGATATAAAAATTTCTTTTCTATAGTTTGGTTTTGTTAATTGATTTTCATCACTCTTCAATATCAGGCTTGAAAGATTCTCATAATCTCTGTATAATGAGCCTACAACTCACTACTTTGGAGGATATTATGTTAAAGAGAAAATTAGATAATTTAGGAATTGAAACTTCACTCCTTGGTTTTGGCTGCATGCGTTTTCCAACCATTGATGGTAAAATTGATATGAAACGTACCGGTGACATGCTTGATAATGCAATAAACAGAGGTGTAAACTATTTTGATACTGCCTATGCCTATCATGATGGACAAAGTGAGCTCGTAGTCGGCGAGCTTATGAAAAAATATGACAGAGATTCATTTTATTTAGCTACTAAGCTTCCATTGTGGTTTGTCGACTCAAGAGAAAAGGCAGCCCAAATATTTGAAGAACAGCTAAAAAAGCTTCAAATGGATTACGTTGATTTTTATCTTCTTCATTCAATGAACAAGGAGCATTTCGAGCTATGCAAAAAATTAGATTTATTTTCATTTTGTGATGAACTAAAAAGACAGGGTAAAATTCGTTACTTTGGCTTTTCTTTCCACGATTCCTATGAGGTTTTTGAAGAAATTATTAATTATCGCAAATGGGATTTTTGTCAGATTCAGTTAAATTACATGGATACTGAAGATGGACCAGGAATGCGCGGCTATGAGCTTGCTGAAAAGCTTGGTGTGCCGGTAGTAATTATGGAACCAGTAAAGGGTGGTACACTTGCAAATCTTTCACCGGATTTAAGAGAAAATCTTGAGGCTGTAAATCCCGGTAAAAGCACAGCTTCATTTGCTCTTCGTTTTGTTGGCTCTCTTCCGGGTGTTAAGGTTATACTAAGTGGTATGTCAAATGAAGAACAGGTTGAGGATAACCTTAATACCTTCGACAACTTTGTTCCACTCTCAAATGAAGAACGAAATGTAATAGAAAAAAACAAAAAGATTATGCAGGCAAGAGTCCAGAACAGCTGTACAGGTTGTAGATACTGTATGCCATGTCCTGTCGGAGTAAATATTCCGGAAATATTCAAAACCTGGAACACTTATCATATGTATCAAAACTACTGGACAGTTAATTGGAATTGGGAAAAAATGGATGTTAAAGAAAAACCGGAAAATTGCATTGAATGTGGTAAATGTGAAAAGGCATGTCCTCAGCACATAGCTATTCGAGATAATCTCAAAAAAGCTGGAGCTGACTTAGCCAACCCTATTTATAAACCCTAACTAAAAAGTAGCTTAAATTATTGATTGTAAAAAAAGGAAGTCCAAGATGGACTTCCTTTTTCTATTTATTTCATTATTCAAGTGCTGCCTTTAATTCATCAATATTTGTATAGCCCTTAACTGAACTATCAACGGCAATTCTTCTTCCCTCTTCTATTGCAGCAGCAGTAGTAATAGACAAATTTAATTCAGACAAATTATTTTCAGCCTGATATTTAATGTCTTTATCTATACGAATGTTCAAATTTGTTGTTGAAGTCATAGTAATATACCTCCTATGCTTATATTATAGCATTCATTCGTGCATTGTAAATGCGTTTTTTAACCTTATCTGAAAAGTCCCCCGCTTCTTAAGCGGGGTAGGGACTTTTCAGCATCAGTAGGAGGCTGGACTCCTACTGATGGGCCACGAAGTG
>CAZVBH010000018.1:0-31546 GCA_964625275.1 uncultured Lachnoclostridium sp. | reverse complement strand
GGTGACTGTGGAATAATTATTGGTTCTGACCAATTTTTATATTCCTCAGGCAAACCGGTAGCTTCATTACCAAAAATCAATGTAAATAATTCAGGCTTTGGGCAGGTGCTTACCGTAAGCTGTTTTTCTGCCGTCAGCATGAAGGAATAGCATTTTCTTAGTTCAGAAGCACAAAAAACCGATGCATAATCACTGAAGCTTTCAAAATATTGAATATTTACATGGAAAAGAGCTCCCATGCTTCCTCTGACAACCTTTGGGTTATGAATGTCAACTCCCGGTGAAATAATGGCAATATCCTTAATAGAAAAGGCTGTAGCTGTTCTTATAATTGTGCCTACATTGCCCATATTCCCAGGGTTTACAAGCATTAGATGAGGCTTATCTTTTGCAAGCCTTCCTTCAAATTTGCTATAGACTCCTATAACATAGACATTTTCTTTGTCACTTAGCCTGTTTATAACTTTATCATTTTGAATAAGCTTAACTCCTGCTAACTTGCAAAGCTTACTTAGCTTTTCAACATCTGTATAACTGGAATGATAATAAATTTCGATTGCACTTTCAGGTTTATTTTGTAACAGCTCATAAGTAGGAAATGCTCCAAGTGTATAGCTGTAATCAAATTTAGCTTTGTAGGGTTTTATGTCCATTTTCTGCCTTTCCGAATATAGGGTAAAATCAAGCTGAAAGTCCCACCTTAAACGATGGGACTTCTCAGATAAATATTATAATAGCTTTTATTTTTGAATTAAGTGGAATGTCTTAGATGAGAAATCACCATACATTTCAATTGAAAGTCCGGCATTCATAAGAGTTCTTCCTGATAAAGTAAGTCCCAGTTCTTCAACAAGATACAGCTTTTCTTCATCAAGTCCCTTTAATCTATAGACACGTGATGGATAATTAGGTCTGCCAAGAACCTGAACAACTGTAAGCAGGGCTTCACTCTTATCCTTAGCTACAAACATCCATGCATCCCACATATTGTCATCAAAGATGTTCCCAATTCTATACTGATCACCTGTTCTGACAAGTGGATTATACTTTTTGAATTTATCTATCTGACCAGGAATTGAGTTTCTATCCTGCTCAGGAATTCTGGTTACATCAAGTTCATAGCCGAAGGTTCCAACGAGTGCAACATCACCTCTTGTAGAGAATGGTGTTGTACGTCCTACAGTATGGTTTGGACAGTCTGATACATGTGCGCCCATACTTGCAGGTGGATAACATATTGAGGTACCATGCTGAATTTTAAGTCGCTCAATGGCATCAGTGTCATCTGAAGTCCAAATCTGTGGCGAGAAATAAAGCATACCTGCATCAAATCTTGCGCCACCACCGGAGCAGTTTTCCAAAAGAATATGAGGATAGTCTGTAGTGAGTCTGTTCATAACATCATATACACCCAGTACATATCTATGCCAAAGCTCTCTTTGCTTCTTTGTTGGAAGAGTTGTTGAGCCGACCTCGGTGAGCTGTCTGTTCATGTCCCACTTAATATATTCGATATTCGCAGAATCGAGTATTTTTCTCATCTGGTCATATATACAATCTCTAACCTCTTTATTTGAGTAATCGAGAACATACTGTTCTCTGCTCATTGTAGGTACACGTCCCGGAACCTGAATGGCCCAGTCAGGATGTGCTTTATAAAGCTCTGAATCAGGACTTATCATCTCCGGCTCAAACCAGATACCGAACTTCATTCCAAGCTTATTTACTTCATCTACAAGATTTTTCAGTCCGCCTTTGATTTTATCTTCATATACAAACCAGTCACCAAGTGATGAATTGTCGGAATCTCTGTGTCCGAACCAGCCATCGTCCATAACCAGCATTTCAATTCCAAGCTGTGAAGCCTCTTTTGCAATGGCAATGAGCTTGTCAGTATCAAAATTGAAATAGGTAGCTTCCCAGTTATTGATAAGTATTGGTCTGGTTTTATCCTTCCACTCGCCTCTTATAAGATTATTTCTGTAGAGATCATGGAAAGTACGGCTCATTGCTCCAATACCATTATCAGAATATACCATTACAGCCTCAGGTGTTTGGAAATCATAACCGGGCTCTAGCGCCCATGCAAAATCAAATGGATTGATACCCATTACAACTCTTGTTCTCTTGTGCTGTGTAACTTCTGCCTGAGCAACGAAGTTTCCACTATATACTAAATTAAATCCGAATGCCTCACCACTATCTTCGTCTGCATTGTGAGATACAAGCGCAACGAAAGGATTGCTCTGATGACTTGATTCACCCTTTACAGAATCTACACTCTGCTTACCATGGTGAAGAGGTGATCTCTCAAGCACACGCTCTCTTGCCCAACTGCCATTTAAGGTAATCCAATCATAATCACAACGTTCAAAATCTACGCATGTGCTGAGAACTCTCTTTAGTGTGACTGTGTCTTTGCTTTCATTAATAAAATGTACACTTCTTGTAATTACATCAAGCTTTTTAAATACTGTGTACATTATCTCAGCTTTAATTCCAAGATGAGCATCCTTAGCTGTTATGATAAGTGTATCTGCTTCATCCTCTGAGCACCAGGTAGCAGGTATGCAATCAAAGTCCTTCTGAGAAAGTACAGGCTTTCCAGGTACTATTTTGTAGCTGTCATAAATAAGCTCACAGGTGGACATATTGTCTTTATCGGATACCATAAAGCATGATTCACGATAATCTCCTGTACCATGACATGGATACTCAAAGCTCTTAGAATCCATGAAGGTTCCCTTATCTCTTAAATTAGATTTTAAAGTAAATGGGTTTTCATTAAGCCTTAGCATATAGGCTAAATCATCATCGCCAAGCTTTTTGCCGTAGTAATTGTGAAGAAGAAATCCATCCTCACATACTCCGAAGGAATATGTAGAATTTGGTGTGTCAAGCTTAAACATAATAAGCTCTTCACTAAATTTCTTAAGTTCATTATTAATCCATCTTTCATAGCTGATGGAGGTGTTGCTTACATTAATCATAAATACTCCTATTGTTCATTATATTTATATGTATTTGATATGTATGAAGAGAAAATTCCAAAAGCAGCAAAGGTAAATATATCCCTAATCAAATATGAGATATAATACTGCTTTACCTGCCATGTAACAAGACTATTATCTTCAATAGCATACTTAAGTGTGTCATTGTAACAATATGGTCCAAAGGATGCCAGGAAAAGAAATACAGCAACAATCATAAGAAAAAGACAGCTGTTTTCAACATAGCGAATAGTTTTCTTAAAGGTTGCCAATGCACTTACAACAAAACAAACGACCGAAAAAATAATTGCTATAATAACATCATTATCGTAGATAAGTGCACACATGATATTGTTAATGCACATAAGTCCTAACGGCATAAACATAAGTCCAAGACCATCTCCATGCTCTCTCTTTTTGAGCATGCTCTTTGGAATGAGCACTAAGCAAAGAATCATACAGGCAGTTCCTATTATTGAAATAACATTTGGATCTCCAATCAAGCCATCATTATCATTAGCGGCAGCAACTGCTTCAGATAGTTCTTCACTGGTTGAAGAATCGCCATTTTCAGCTTCTGAGTCATTTTCAGAAAGCGAATCACTCTCTGCTTCATCATCTGAGCCATCACTAAAAGCCTCGCTTAAAGCCTCAGAGGCTGTTGCCGTTACTTCATCTGAGTCCGTAGTATATCTGTCTGAATGAAATACCTCAGTGAAACCACAATAAAATTTGTAATCCTTTTCTCCACCGGTCTTTGTAGTTATCTGTACTTCAAAATCAATTATGGCAAAGATAAGGGCAAGTATGGCAAAGATAATCGGTAAATACTTGTACCATATCTTGTCCTTTCCTTTTAGTTCAAGTTTTTTATAAAATCCAAGCTCCTCGGACTTTTTCTTATCTTTCATAGTAAACTTCACCCTTAATTATAACCTTCTCAATTTCCATTTTGTCATTTATTAAGAGTATATCTGCATCATATTCAGGTTCAAGCTTTCCTTTGTGCTTAAGTCCCATAAGTCTGGCAGGTGTCTCTGTGGCCATTTTTACAGCAGCCTCAAAAGGTATTCCCATATTTGTTGCGCTCTTAACGCAATCCCACAAGAAGCTCGTTGAGCCTGCAATTGCGCCTGATTTCACTCTTGCAACTCCATTTACAACATCTATGAGCTGACCACCGAATTCATACTCTCCATCGCAAAGTCCTGCTGCTCTTAAGGAATCGGAAATAATAACCATTCTGTCTGTTCCAAAAATTTTGTAAAGTGCCATAACAGCTGCTTTATGAACATGAAGTCCATCAGTTATAACCTGAACATAGATATTTTCAGTGACTGCTGCTCCAATAGGTCCCGGATCTCTGTGTGCAAATGGTGGCATTGCATTAAAGGTATGAGTAAGACAGGTTGCACCGTTTTTGATAGCTTCAACTGCCGTATCATAATCGCAGGCAGTATGGCCAATGCAGACAACAGTATCCTTTACCTTCTTAATAAATTCCATGTTGTTGCCACACTCCGGAGCAATGGTTATAAGCTTCATTCCCGGAAGCTTTGCAAATTCTTCAAGGCTTGCGTATCTGACAAAGGCTCCATTCTGAGCACCCTTTTTGTCCGAATTAATATATGGTCCCTCCATATGGAAACCAAGAATCTGCGCACCGGGAACATCAGTTTTTGCTTCAGTAACCTTCTTTAATGAATCAAAATCCATTGTCATTGTTGTAGGATAAACTGAAGTTGTACCATTTACAGCCCATGCATCACAAAGCTTTTCAAACCTTGCATCCATGGTGTCTTCTCCAACACAACCATGAGTATGAATATCTATAAGGCCGGGGATTGCAGTCAAGCCTGTACAATCTACAGCAGGATATTCTTCCTCTACATCTGTAATTCCATAAATAATTCCGTCCTCAATATAAATATTGCGGGGTGTACCATTAATTTTTACATTGGATAAAACCATATAGCCTCCATAATATAATTATTGAATTTTATTAATAATGTTAACGTATATCAACAAGACTTGCGGCTGCAACAGCCTGACCAACTCTTCTTTCCAGCTCGCCCGGAAGGAAAACATTAACATTAGCTGCAATTTCAGGAAATTCTGTATTTAAAAGCTCAATTGATTTTTGAAGAATAATATCTCCACCCTTACCACTTGTAACTCGACCTGCAATCTGAACATTACTGATATCATAAAATTCAGAATAATTTGCAATCGCATAGCCTAGATAAGTGCCGATTGTTTCGAAGATATCAATTGCTCTTTCATCATCCTTTTCAAGAAGCCCCTGAACAACCTTAAGCTTTTCAGCCGGTGTAAGCAATTCATCTATTTCTATGCCGGCTACCTTTGCGAGTCTGATTACGGCATCCTGACTAAAGTATTCTGCACCTACACCCCAGTCACCTGACCAAGGATCTCGGCTTGAATTAGGATTGTAATCTACAGGAGCAAATGCGAGCTCTGTCATATAACCACTTACATGACCTTCTTTATCAATATAGCCACCTGCCTGAGATGTACCCATGGCAATTCCTAAAACCCCATTGACATTAAGTGCCATTGAGCAGGCAAGTGCAGCAACGTCACCATCATTTGCAACAGCCATTTTATAGCCTAAATCTTTGCAAACATTAATATATATGCTCTTAGCCTCTTCACCATGCTTTTCTTTATCTACAGCCATAAATAATGAGCTTACCATTGCACGATTTTTTACAAGCACGCCTGCTGTTGAAATACCTACGGCATCAACTCTTTCCATCTTAGAAGCAGCCTTAAGCAAAGCATTTTTTATAGATTCGTAGTGATAATTAACGTCAGAATTTACCTTTGGAAGCCATACAATTTCCTCAGCATGAATAGTTTCACCATCAACTACGCAGGCAATTTTCATATCTGAGCCACCTGCATCAAAACCAATTCTACAGCCATCTAAATTTCGACCAATCATAACTGACCTGTTTTTACGTTCAGGTATGTCTTCTAAGGTATGTTCAATAACCTCAAACTTGCTCTCATAAGTAGTTTCCCAGAAATCAACATCAAAAGCCCTTGCGCCTTCTCTGGTATAAATATTCTTTATATATTCATAAACCTCGGTGTCTCCGGCGAGATGAACCTTAAATCCACCTGCTGCCCAAAGTATGGTCTTTATCAGTCTTTCTACATAAAAACAATTCTTTTCAAAATCGTCCGTAAGGAAGGTATCTTTTCTGTAAATAAGTCCATCTTCTCTTTCAACCGCTATAACAAATGGTCTGGTAGCATTTTTTAAGAATTCATGATTAAATACAATTGCAGGAACAAAGTCCTTATCAAGCTTTGGCTGTATCATATAATATTTTCTTTATTATCCCCAAAGATTTGCGGGATAAACTCCTTCTTCAATTATTTTATTAAGCTTTTCAACTATCATTGGTTTGTCAGCTATATAAGTCAATCCAAACCATCTTTCACTTACAGGTAAAATCTTAATTTTAGCCTTTCCCTGTTTTATTAAATTATCCATTATTATTGGTAATAAGAATTCCTTCTTCAAAGGATCTCCATCACCTTCAAGAAAGCTTACAAAGTCTTCCTGAAGCTGCTTGAAGTAAACCGGCTTGCAGCCCCACATGTTCATTGAAACAAGGGCATCCTTCGATGCTGTAATGTCATTACCTTTTGAATCCTTTCCAACTACCACTCCATTTTCAAGTCTGAGCTCAAAAGACTCTTCTACTGTCTTAAGATAATAATCATCCTCATGAATGCAAATTCCTCTTGTAACGGTACCATTATCACTTAAAGTATTACCAAGAATATATCCTGCCATACAGTAGTCCTGTTCATCATTTTCAGGGAGTTTAGCAAGATAATCATGCATCTTTACAAATGCTTCTCTACCATAAAAATCATCAGCATTAATTACAGCAAAAGGAGTATCTACAGCCTTCGCTGCACTAAGTATTGCATGACCGGTACCCCATGGTTTTGTTCTGTCAGCAGGCTTTGTAAAGCCTTCAGGCAAATCATCAATATCCTGGTAAACATATTCCATATTTACATGCTTTGAAATCCTATCTCCAATCAATCTCTTAAATTCATCTTCAATATCTTTTCTTATGACTATTACAACCTTATCGAAACCAGCCTTTGCTGCATCATAAATTGAATAGTCCATAAGAATTTCTCCGGATGGTCCTACATGTTCAAGCTGCTTAATACCTTTTCCGAATCTGCTGCCCATACCGGCAGCCATAATTACCAAAGTCGTTTTGTTCATAATACCCTCCCAATATGTTACTTAGTAAATGTGTGTTTATGCTCCTTAAATTTTCTAATTATAAAGAAAAATATAAGACCAAATATAAATATAAGTCCGAATACTATTGCAAATAATGCAACGACCGGAAACTCTTTAGGATTAATTTTACCATTAACATCTTTCTCAGCGGGAGATAATTCAGATTCTTCTTTCGAAACATTATCTGAAGCCTCTGAATAGCTGTCTTTATTATCTTTATCCGCAAGATAATTCTCAGTAGATGACATTTCAGAATTCATCTGTTCCTCCGAAATAACCTCTTCTGTAATATTCCCACCGTCATTTATAACCTTTTTAATGTAAACTGTATCATCATTTTCATCAGTTGCAACTTCATAAACTGTCGTCTTTCCTCTGTCATCTCTGGTCGCAGCAACTACATATCCACCGGTTGTACTGTCATAATAGTTATCATCTATTGTATCGAATACCTCACCCGGTACAATTGGTGTCGTATCTTTAAAATCAGAAGATGATGAGCCACTATTTCCGGTTGATGATTGAGTAGGTTCAGGAGTTGCTGTAGACTCAGGAGTCGGTGTCGATTCAGAAGCCTCAGGAGTTACAGTAGGTACATCAGTATCATCTCCACCCGGATTTTCTTCTTGTTCTTCCGGAGTCGGTGTTGCAGTAGGTGTATCATCAACAATTGTGATTGAAATTGATGATGTGCCTGCTGTAGGAAGATTCTGATTAGAAACCTCCTCTAAAGTATTCGAGGTTGTTGCATAATAAACTGTATTAAGCTTAAGTGTGGCAACATCACCGGCAACAGCATCTGACGCAATTTGAAGCCTGAATGATACAACGGTAGTGGATCCATTTAAAATATAATTCCAGCTGCCACTCTCATAACCATTGTAATCACCTACGCCTATCTGATTCTGAGATGAATCTGCCTGAGTGTTTCCCCATGGAGAAGCATTACTTGCACTAACGGAAGAAATACAGCTGTTATATGAATAAATAACACCAACAGCAACGGTATTGCTTCCGGAAAAGCTCATTGAAACATATACCGTATCTCCAGGCTTAGCCGTAGTTTCTCCACTAAGTGAAGAAGATGCCGCCTTCGCATCTACAGTTGCAAATATAAGGAACATTATTATTCCAATAAATATACTATTTTTAATTTTATTAACATAACTCATCTACTTTTCCTCTTTGCTATTTAGTTTTTATATATTTTGTCGTATAAAAGCTGTAATCATTGTAACTCTTAGTATTCAGCGTATAGTTTCTTACAGCTCTTACCGTATAATAATACTTGGTTCCACTCCTAGCCGTTTTATCAACATATGATAAAGAAGTGGTTGTAGCCAACTTCTTAAAATTGTTACCAGCCGTCTTGCGATATATAATGTAGCTGGTTGCACCGGTAACACGGCTCCATTTAATTGTATTAATATTTTTTGAAGTAGCAGTAATTGTAAACACTGGATTTTTCAAAGAATATTTGCCAGAATTGTACCAGCTATAAGCAGTGATTCCTGAATTGACTCTTACTGCCCTTACAGTATAATAATAAAGTTCTGATGAATTAGAATCCATGTCGGTATAGGAGACAGTAGTTGATTTACCTATATACTTCCAAGAGCCGCCTGCAGTCTTTCTATATATAGCATAAGAAGTAGCACCGGACACTGCATTCCATTTAACAATATTTCGATTTTGAGCTGTTGATGAAATGCTGTATATAACAGGCAACTTTAATGAATACATACCTGAAGTATAACCACTTAAAGCATAGTCACCATTTTCATCTTTTTTGTAAGCTCTTATTGTATAGATATAAGATGTACCGAGAACTGCTGTAGTATCAACATATGAAGATAACTTAATATTATCAGTAGTATAAATCAGTGCCCACTTAGAGCCGGCTTTATTTAATCTTCTCATAATTCTATAGCCATCTGCATCAGTCGTAGTCTTCCAAAAAACCGTATTGCCGGAAGTTGATCTGGTAGAAACATTAGTAACTACCGGCACATCAAGCGAACCGTCATTATAATAGATAGGATTTTTATTTGTTACAGTAATGCTAAAAGCATTACCCTCAGCAAGATTATCTTTAATATTTTCTTTAATATCATCTACTGAAGCACTACTAGGTGCATCTGTTGTTTTAGCATAATATAACTTATCAAATCCAAAATTTAAAACATCACCATACTTTGCTTCTTCAGATATGGTTATTCTAATATTAAATACCGCTTCAGTGCCATTAATAATGTAATTCCATTGATCATATAAATGTCCATTATAATCAACAACACCTACCTGATTTTTATCTGTATCAATCTGAAAGGTGGACCATACAGTTGCATTATAAAATTGAACTGAATCAATGCCGGCATCACAGGTGTAGATTCCACCAACACCAATTATATCTTCACCGGTAAGTTTAACCGTCAGCTCTAAGCTTTCTCCCGGTTCAGCTTCTTGACTACCGGAAATCACATAGTTTTCAGCTTTGGCAATTGTATTAGCAACGAAAAATGAGATAAATAAAATACATACCCCCAAAAAGCATCTAATAAATGCGAGTTTGCTTTTCAATAACTGCATAAGGACTCTCCTCAACCAATTTTTATCTATTATACACAAGATTTTAATTATACACAATAGAAAAAAAGGGTCTGTCAAAAAATTTAACAGACCCTTAATGACTCATAATTTAAATATTATTTTGTCTTTATACTCTTACCAAACTTGTAAGTACTATAAACCTTAACACCATTCAAAGTCTTAGAAGCTACTACTGTATAAATATAGCTTGTACCTGACTTAGCTTTCTTATCAGTAAACTTAACAGTAGTTCCCTTATTTACAGTACCAACACGAGACCACTTAGAACCAGCCTTATTAAGTCTTCTATAAATATAATAAGCATTAGCTCCTGCAATCTTACTCCAATAAACTGTATTACCGGACTTAGATGAAGTAATCTTAGAAACAGAAGGTGTCTTTAAAGTTGAAACACCAAATTCGTAAGCACTATAAAGTGAAGTTGAACCAGTCTTTCTGATTGCTCTTACAGTATAGATATAAGACTTAGATGCAGATACCTTTGTATCCTTATATGATGTCTTATTTATACCATTAACAACAGCAACTCTAGTCCAGCTAGAACCTGCCTTGTTTTCTCTACGGTATACAGCATAACCTGTAGCATCGTTAACCTTAGACCATGTTACTGTAACGGTGTACTTACTTGATATTGTTGAAGCACCGGCATTCTTAACCTTAGGTGTAGTAAGTGTAGAAATACCAAATTCGTAACTACTGTATGCGGTTACACTTCCTTTATTTCTGAGCGCCCTTACTGTATAAATATATCTAGAGCCAAACTTAGCCTTTGTATCTGTGTAATGAGTAGTATTATTACCATTAACAGTTGCAAGTTTAGTCCATTTAGAACCAGCTTTATAATCTCTACGATATACAATATATCCTGTTGCACCACTTACCTTTGACCAAGTTACATTAACTAAATTAGTTCCAAGGTTATAACCTGCATTGGTTACTGTAGGATTAACAAGAGTTGCCAATCCAAAATCATACAAACTGTATGCAGTAATATCTGCATTATCTCTAATTGCTCTCACTGTATAAATATACTGAGCATTTTTTGAAGATGTTGAATCATTATATGATGTAACATCAGCACCAACAGTATCAATCTTAGACCACTTAGAGCCTGCCTTGTTATCTCTACGATATACAATATATCCTGTTGCACCTTTAACCTTTGACCATGTTACGGTATAAGTTTTGGCTGAACCTGAACTTAAGCCCACATTTACAATGGAAGGATTTAAAAGTGAAGCCATGCCAAATTCATATTTACTGATAAGACTGCCGTCTGTAGCTCTTACTGTATAAATATAGCTTGTGCCAGCCTCAGCTGTAGTATCAGCATAAGAGTCTACATCTCCGCCATCAACAGTAGCAATGATTGACCACTTGCTTCCTTTCTGATTAAGTCTACGATACACCTTGTATCCTGTAGCAAAATCAACTGTGCCCCAGTAAACAATATTTGTAGTAGAATTCTTACACGTTACATTCTTAACTTCCGGTGCTGCAAGCCAGTCATTCTTAAGAGTAAATACTCTATAAACCGGTACAGCAATATAAGAAGTATTAGTAGCTTCAACAGAAATCTGAAGGAACTTTCCACATCTTAAAGATTTAACTTCATCAGAACTTGTATAGAAACCATAATTTGAAAGGTCATAATTACCGGCAATCACTTCAGCAGCTAATTCATTAAGGAAAGCAATAGCTACATCATCATCAGATGTAATATTGTAGTATTTAATAAGTGCTGCATAAGCCTTTAATGCATTTTCAGGTGTAGTTCCGTTGGCAAGCTGATTTCTGATTGCCTGAAGCTTATCCTTAGCAGTTGCATTTGAAGTCTTTGAAATTGCAACATCCAGAGCAAGGAGAATTTTTTCAGCAGCATTACCTTTGCCATTGAGATCTTTGCCAATGAAATATGAATTAACATTTACATTAGACTCAGCACCAGTACTTGTATAAGATGTGGCATCAAGATCCTGTGAAGCATACAATGTGTCAACACCATCAACCGTTACTGTATTAGTATTGAACTTAATTGTATAATCAGCAGTAGAATCATCTGTTATACAATAAACAAGTGTCTCATAAGAATTAGCATAATTAGAATCGAAAGTAAATGCTGCGCCAAAATAGGTGCCAACCTGTGAAGGATATTCATTAATCTTTAATTCTACATCTGTAATGCCATTGCTTACATATGAATTAATGTACTTAACAATTGTATTGCCCATTCCAGGGTATTGAGCATCTATTATTGCACAAAGGTCTTCAATGCTCTGACCTGCATACATAGATGCAATTGTATCTGAAACTGAAATATTAGTATCATCTGTTGTATCAGTATCATCTTCTTCAGAAGCTACTGTATCTTCTAATGAAGCAACAGTTCCAGAGGCCAAAGCCAACTGTAAATACTGGTTAATTTCATCATCACTAAGTTCGTCAACTGTCTTAGATGAACCCTGAGATGCTAAAAGTGCATTAATTGCTGCTTTTTGTTCAGCTGTAAGAGAATTTAAAAGACTGCTGTCTACTGTAGTATTGCCGGAATTATTGCCATTCGAATCGCCAGAATTATCTGAACTGTCAGTTCCACTGTTTTCAGAATTATCTGTATTACCGGTATTACCACTTGTTGAACCGGATGTATCCTTATTCTTCAAAGACTCAAGATAAGAATTATAAGCATCCTTAAGCTGATCCTTAGTTACATCACCATTGGCAATCATGTCTGTAACTACATCAACAATCTGATCAGGATTGTTATTGATTGTATCTACGATAGTATCAATATGCTCCTTCTCGATTTCAGCATCGCCAAGCCATTCTTTAACGTCTTCAGTATCTGTATCCTTGAGCATTTCATTGATCTGGTCTTCCTGTTCCTGTGAAACAAGTGAAGCAGCGTTGTATTTAAACTGATAAGAATCAACTCCTTCAGGAAGAATAACACTTACGAAAACCTTATCTGCATTGCTTCCAAGAGTCTTAACAGATGAATTAGCACAATTCTCAAGTCCTACATAAACCTGAACAGTATCAGCGGCAGTATCAAATACATTGATGCCTTTACCTGTATAATTAACAAATCCATCTTTTACAATGCTTGCTACTTTAAGCTTTGCATCCTGCTTTTCAATTGAAACAGTACCAGTTGTTTCTTCTGTTGTAGCCTTGTTAACAAGAGTTACATTCCACTCACCTGCTCCGATTGCCGGAATTGTAATTCCTATCAGCTGATTATATTCCTGCTCGCCCTTAGTACCTTTTACAGTGAAAGGAATATATGCAAGTGAAGTTTTATTTGTTTTGCTATCATAGCCATCAAAAGCAGCTTTGTAGCTTCCTTCTAATACTTTTGCAAGCTTCTGTTTGCCTTCATCACCATCAGGGAAAATTGCTTCAGCAATGTCTTCATTTGTTGCACCATAATAATCAGCAAGCTGAGTTACCTGATCATTTGTCTGAACATAATCCACTAATGTAGAATGAAGCTTATCATATGCCTGATCAGTAAAATTTGTAACTGCTGTAGTGATATAGGAATCGCTACCATAGAGTTCAGCTATTTTCTCATCATCAAGCATAATTGCAGGTGAAAAATCACCAACTGACAAAGCATCAAAAGTAAAATCGTAGTAGAAGTCATAATCTTCTACTTTTGCCGTGTCGCCTACAAGCCCTTTGAGTACAGCTGCTTTAATATCATCAACATTGCTATAATCAGAAGCACTGATTTCAAGAACATTACCTGACTCAGCAGAATCTGCTTTAGCAACGCCATTGCCGAACAAATCAGGTGATACGATTGTTACAGTCATGACAGCTGACATAAAAAGTGCTAATGCCGACTTACTCTTTTTCATGAATTCTTCCTCCTCAAAAATTTTTATATATACAAAAACAGTTTCAATGTTACTAAAGCTGTCGTCGTATCAAATTTAACTAATACATATCCATACTGTTGAAAGCGAAGATTATTACTATTTATTCTCCTCCACCATAATAGTTAGAATAGTAGCCTTTGTAGTAGTAGCCCTTACCACCCTTTTCAGTATTTACTTTATTAAGAACTGCTCCCAGAATTCTTGTGCCGGTAACTTCTAACTGGCGTTTGCCCTGCATAATCAAATTACGGCTTGTTGCTCCGTACTCAATTACATAGACAATTCCGTCTGTCTTTGGTGCGATAATTGCAGCGTCAATAACACTTCCAATAGGTGGTGCATCAATAAGTACATAATCATAATTATCTCTGCAATAATGTATAAGCTCATCAAAAAGCTCTGTATTAAGAAGCTCTGTAGGGGCAGGAGTAGTTCTTCCTGCTAAAATAAGATCAAAATTTTCTTTAACATTATGAGCTAATGCTGAATCTATACTGCACTGACCTGTAAGATAATGAGACATACCCATAAGGTTGTTCTTCTTATCAACCGGTTTGGTTCCGGACTCAGTTGTAATTCTGTAGTGAGATTCAATAACAGATTTACGAAGGTCACAGTCAAGAACTATCACTTTCTTACCATCTGCAGCAATGGATCTTGCAAGTTCCATTACAGTTGTAGACTTGCCTTCATCAGGAAGAGTTGAAGTAAAGACAACAACCTTGATGCCGGCGCCGCAAAAATTAAGATTTGTTCTCAAGGTGTTAAAGGCTTCACGCTTTCCATAAGAAAGCTCCTTTATATTATTAAAAACAACATTTCTCATTATTTATCTTTCCGCCTTTCCCTTAGATTTCTTCTTTTTGTCCATAAGCTTAGCTTCTCTGAGTTCTTCCGGATCGGCAGGAATTGGTGCAAGTGTCTTCATGTCAAAGTATTTTTCAATGTCTTCTGCTGAAGTAACTGTATCGTCAAGCAGGAACTTAACAACAAAAATACCACAGCTTATAATAAGACCAATTGCAAAGCCTATTAAGGTATATTTTGCGTTGCTAGGGGCGACCTTATCATTATCAACAATACCATATTCGAAAATTGTAGGTTCGTCGACATTCATAATCTCACCGATTTTTGTCTTTAAAACCTCAGCATAAGCATTTGCAAGCTTCATTGCAATCTCCGGATCGGTATATCTGATTGTAAAATAAAGTATCTTTGTGTCAGTTGGGTTTTCAACCGTAAGAAGCTTCTGTAACTGAGTATAAGTCATATCAACTCCGGTCTTTTCAATAACCTCTTCCGCAACAGTTCTGGTCTGAGCAATTTCAGCATAGTCTTCTGTAAGGCTTGATGAAATCTGAAGATCTGAATAGCTTAACAATGAATTACTGGTGGATACAATAAAGATACCTGCAGATGATTCATATTCAGGTTCAATATAGAACGAACTATAGCAGAATGCCGCAATTGAGCAAATGATTGAAGCTGCTGCAATTACAAAAACATGGCCCAAAAGATATTTAAATAGTTCCTTTAAATCAATTTCTACGTCTTGTTCCAAGTTATGAGTTCCTCTCGCTTTCTTGAGTTATAGTAATTTATGATTAAAACCGACAGATAAGACAAGTCCAAGATTAAAGCCAATTTGTATAAAGATTGCAAAAAAATCATTTAATAATGAAATAAAGAATCTCTCCACGAAAAATTAATACTTTTTTCTAATTTTACCACTCTCAAATATGTAAGCATTTATTAATGAAATAACATACCCGAATGATACATGCTCCTCGTCATAATCAAATCAATTATCAACTAATAATATATCACAATTATTTAGTTTGTCAACTGAACAATTCTGCTGTTTTTTTTGCAATTTCTGCATAGCTTTCGCAAATTCCGGAGGTCTTGTTGTAGTATTATGACAATCAGTACCCAGGAAGTGAACCATATCAAGATTTATCAGCTCATATAATCGCTTAGTCATCTTGTTGAACATTCCTCCGGTAAGAAGCTCTGTGTTAATCTGCATATAACAGCCCATATCAATCAGATTTTTAATACATTTATAGTCATCATGAAGGCATCCGACTCTCTCAATATGAGCAATAATAGGTATATAATCTGCTCTTATCATGTCTAAAAGTCCTGAATAAAGGTTATCATATTTTTCTCTTGGTAAAAATTCGGTAAGTACAAACCTTGTCCCATTCATTGTAAGACACTCACCTGTTTCAAGCTCTTCAACTATGTTTTTTCTATAAAGGACTTCATTTCCCAAATAAAGGTGAAAATCTTCTCCAATTTCAAGAGCTTTTTCCTTTAGAATTTCATACCTTTCTTTTATAAGGTTAATCGAATGTTCTTCTCCAGGATAATTATGCGGAGTTGCAAACATTGTTCTGACACCCTCGGCATAGTTCATTCTAAGCATTTCAACTGACATTTCTAACGATTTGGAACCGTCATCCACGCCGAAAATCACGTGAGAATGAATATCAGAATAACCTTTTTTACACTTTGAATCCATTTTTACCCTTTCCTTCTGCTTCTTAAATCAGTAGCCGGCTTTGACTAGTAGCTGGCTTTGATATGTCTGATAATGCAAAATTCAATAGCAGATATTAATATACAGATTGCAATTCCTGCATAAAAAGCATTCAGGCTACACTTGTAGTAAGCTTCTATCGTGCTTTGATAAAACTTACCTGCAAATCCACTTGTATAAGCCGTTTTCCGTAAAACTACAAATGTAGTCAGAGCAATATTAAGTATGGTACAGGATACTGTTGAATAAAAATATGTTCTTACTGCCCGATGCTTTAAATCATACAAAGTCCACATACTTATAATAGAAAAAATCAAAATAATAATTGAAGCAGTAAAAGCCAATAGCATTTTCCCGTAATATTCAGAATTTACGGAATTAAGCTGCACTGCAAAATCAAAGACTAATATATTTTCACAAATTTCTTCAAATGCATTACTAATTTCTGAAAGCTGTGTTTCAGTTATTACTCCTGACAATACATAAGCTTCCAGCATGGTTTCAAGCTTTTCAGTAACATCTGTATAATCTGCCTGAGTATTAATTCCTGAATAATTTTTTTCAAGATTGGAGTGTACTTTATTATAAACATCTGCATCGGATTCTATCTTCTCGGATATATATGTAGGAAGTCCATAACCTGACAAAAGTTCAGTCACTTCATTATTGAATTCTTCCTGTGCCAAATTAACATAGGTAGTTTCAGATACTGCTTTACGAATATTGTTATTATTTAGAAAACCTACTTTAAATTCAATCATACTAAAAATCAGATATTCGCTGGCAGTCATTAATATAATAAATATTATCGCAATGATTTTTCTCACTCTTTTTCTTTCTTTATGTCCCATATTATACCCCTCATATGGCATGACAAATTATCTGATTTGTCATGCCTCTCTACTATTATCATATAAAATCTACGTTCTTCTCTTTCTACATCAGTGGTTTATAATTTCATTCTACAGCTGTTGTATTTTCTATATCATCAGTAATAAATCTAAGCGGATATTCCAGGTCCGCTTCGCTACTTGCTCATAACCTTAAAGCCACTTCGTGGCCCATCAGTAGGAGTCCAGCCTCCTACTGATGCTGAAAAGTCAGATAAGGTTAAACTTCTAACTGATTATAAAAAGTTCCCATTTTAGGAAGTGGGAACTTTTCAGTTAATTTGATATATTTCATTATAAACCATCAATAGTTCTTCTAATACAGTCTTCCATTAATTCCCTTTTTTTAATCATATCTTTTGCCAAAGCAAGCTGACATCTTGTCCTGACTAAATTATGATCTGAATATAAAGTTTTAAAGTATTTATCTCCTGTAATATAATCATCCAAGAATCTGACTGCAAGCTCAAGCGTAATAGTTATCGCACCAAGTACCATTGTACTTAATTCGTTATCAGTAAGAGACTTTGCTGTCTTACCTATAAATCCTTTAACAAAGGCTTCGAATTTTTTTAAATCCAAGGAAACCAGTTCGACTTGTTTTTCATCTTCCGCCGCCGTATTGCAGGCAAATCTTACTGCATCGCCAAAATCATGCATTGCAAGTCCCGGCATTACGGTATCTAAATCGATAATTGCTATTGGATAGTGGGTATCTTTGTCAAACAATACATTATTGATTTTAGTATCATTATGAGTTACCCTAAGTGGCACTTCTCCATTTTCCAACATTTCCGTAAGCTGAAAAGCAAGTTTTTCGTTATCTTTAATAAACTCAATTTCTTCCTTTGCTTCCGCACATCTGCCAAACTCATCCTTTTCAACATCTTCATAGAGATTTAGGATTCTCTTTTTAGTATTATGAAAATCAGGAATGGTTTCATAAAGCTTTTCCGCCTCAAAATCCGAGAGAATGTTTTGAAATTCACCAAAGGCTGTTCCCACTGCTTCCATTACTGACAAGTCATCACAGCTGTCAAAAGAAACAGAGTCAATATAATTACATATACGCCAGAAGTTTCCCTCTCCGTCGTCATAATAATTCTTACCCTCAGCTGTTTCATAAAACATTAAGGTTTGCTGACCCGGTAAAGACTTAGACTTAATATGATTGGTAACCAATGATATATTAGTCATCATTTCCTTCGGAGCTTTAAATACATAAGTATTTACCCGCTGTACTATATAAGTATTTACAGTGCCATTATTCTGCGTAAATTTCATTCTATAAGTAGAATTAATATTTCCTGTAGTGATAACCTCAGTAGAAGTCGCCTTTCCTTCTATTTGAAAAAGTCCGGCAATGTCTGTGAGTTTATTTTCCAGTGACTCTTCGCAATGCATAGCTCTCCTCCATTTATTTTTAACAAGGTTCAATTTTCAAATATTCTTACTGTCTGCACATTGACATTTATTAAATAAGATAATTTTAATAATATTCCCCTGCATTTGAATTTTGAAATAGTAAATTTATTTATAAAACATATGGTGTTATCTGATATACATAATAATTAAGCCAATTTGTATATAATGTATTGCCATGAGCTCTCCACATAAGTTCAGGTCTGATATCCATATTGCCATCCTTGTAATAATTGACAGGCATATCTATATCCATACCTTTTGTAAGATCACGTTTATATTCCTGGTCAAGTGTAATCCTGTCATATTCCGGATGACCCATCATAAATACCTGCTTGCCATCCTTTGCCATTACAAGAGCGATTCCTGCTTCATCTGACTCAGCTAATACTGTAAGCTCAGGATTATTGTAGATATCTTCTCTGTCAATGGTTGTATGACGGCTGTGAGGCATCATAAATATATCATCAAAGCCTCTTACCAGTGGAATTCTTCGATTTAATACTCTATGATAAAAAATTCCGAACATTTTTTTATCAAGGAGCTTTTTCTTTATGCCATAATGGTAGTATAAGGCAGCCTGAGCGCCCCAGCAAACATGAATGGTGCTGGTTACATTTGTTAAACTCCAGTCAAAAATCTCCGTAAGCTCATCCCAATATGCAACCTCTTCAAACTCCATCATTTCAACAGGAGCACCTGTCACAATCAGCCCATCAAACTTACGAGCTTTTACATCATCAAAAGTAAGGTAGAAATTATCCAGATGAGATTTGGCTGTATTTTTGCCGACATAAGTTTTAGTGGTCAAAAATGTAATATTAATCTGTAACGGAGTATTTGAAAGTGACCTTAGAAGCTGTACCTCCGTATCCTCTTTCAAAGGCATCAAATTCAAAATTGCTATCTCCAATGGTCTGATTTCCTGATTGATAGCTCTCTCCTCATCCATTATAAATATATTTTCATTTTCCAAAATTTTTTTAGCCGGCAAATCATTTTGTACTCTAATAGGCATTCTTCATCCCTCTTTTTCATTATTTTATTTGAAAACGCATAAAAACCCCATACTACTCCTATACACATCTATATTTTAGTATATATATGCTAATTAGTCAAATCATTTAGTAAATCTGTCAATAAAGGTTTCTTCTGATATAATTTCAATACCAAGCTCCTTTGCCTTTTTATTTTTTGATGAATTACTGGTCACATCATTATTTATAAGGAAGTTGGTATTCCCCGACACCGCTGAGGCAACCTTTCCTCCATTAGATTCAATATAATTTTTCAATTCACTACGATTAGTATATTTATTTAGCGAGCCTGTTATTACAAATACTATACCGTCCAGTGAAGCTCCAATTGGCTCTTCATTCTGAAATTCAACAAGCTTAAGGCAATCATCGACAATATGACAGTTTTCTTCATCGGCAAAATAGTTTACAAATGAATCAGCTATAACATCACCTATTCCGTCAATCTCAACTAGCTCATCAGCTGATGAATTTATTATTTTATGCCAATCATTATCAAAATGTCTGCATATTAACTTTGCATTTGACAGTCCGACATTTGATATACCTAATGCGTAAATAAAGTTTGCCATATTAACCTTCTTGGCATTATTACAGCTTGTAATCAGATTTTCAAAGGACTTTTCTCCAAAGCCTTCCATCTCAATTATTTCATCTCGGTGTTCAGGCAGCTTAAAAAGGTCAGCATATTCATGAATAAAGCCTTTAGCAATAAGCTTTTCCATCGTGGCTTCTGAAAGTCCCTCTATGTTCATTGCATCTCTTGAAACAAAGTGTGCCAGGCTTTTCAGCTTCTTTGCCATGCATTTAGGATTTGTACAAAAAAGGCTTTTTGCACCTGCCGTATTTCGTATTTCAGTCTTACCTCCACATACGGGACAGGTCGATGGTATTTCAAGGCTGCCGGATTTTGTCTTATTTTCAGCTATCTGTGGAATAATCATATTTGCTTTGTAGATAAGTATCTCATCTCCAATTCCAAGCTCAAGCTCTTGAAGTACCGATACATTATGAACACTGGCACGTTTAACGGTTGTACCTTCAAGCTCAACAGGCTCAAAAACTGCTACAGGATTTATGAGACCGGTTCTTGAGGCTGACCATTCTACTTTCAAAAGCCTGGTTTGGGCAGTCTCATCCTGCCATTTAAAGGCTATGGAATCACGAGGAAACTTAGCAGTTCTTCCAAGACTTTTTCCATATGCAATGTCATTATATAATAAAACCAGTCCATCCGAAGGAAAATCATTTTCAGTTATCTTTTCTGAAAAATATTTCACATCATCATATATTTTTTTAGCATCAGTTGATTTGTGTTCAACAACAGTAAAACCTAATTTTTCAAGAAATTCGAGCTGTTCCAAGCGGTAAACAAATTCTTTTTCCAGACCATTCTCGTCAATTGCTGAGGTGAGTGAAAAAGCAAAGAAATGGACATTTCTTTTTGCTGTAATTTCATTATTCAGCTGTCTTACTGAACCCGAGCAAAGATTTCTTGGATTTTTATATCGTTCATCCGGATTTTCTATCTGTTCATTAATTTTGTAGAAATCACTATATTTTATTACTGCTTCGCCACGAATAACTAAGCTTCCTTTATAAGAAATCTTTAAAGGAACATTTTTAAATACTTTGGCATTATTGGTTATAATTTCTCCAATTTCACCGTTTCCTCTGGTTACGGCGCGATAAAGCTCACCATTCCGGTAAGTAAGTACTACTGTAAGTCCATCCATTTTCCAGCTTATCAGCCCCTCTTTATTGCCAAGCCAGCTGCTTAAATCATCTACACTTTTAGTTTTATCAAGGCTAAGGCAAGGGGTTTCATGCTTAAATTTAGGCAGCTCACTTAGAACTTCATAGCCTGCATGAGCGGTAGGACTTTTTGAAAGTACAGTACCACTTTCCTCTTCCAATTTTTTTAACTCATCATAAAGTCTGTCATACTCGAAATTAGACATAATTTCGTCTTTTTCCTGTTCATATGCTCTGGCAGCCTTATCTAACAGCTCTGTTAACTCATATTGTCTATTTGAAATTCCCATTTTTACCTCCGCCAATGGTATAAAGCTTTTGAATTTCTTCGGCGCTCAGCTCACGATATTCGCCGGGCTTTAAATCTCCCAAGGAAATATTCATCACTCGTACTCTTTTTAATAATCTGACTTTTAGGCCAAAATATTCGCACATTCGTCTTATCTGTCTGTTTAGGCCTTGAATCAATACGATTGTGAAGCAATTTTCTCCTTTGGGGAAAATTTTACATGGAGCAGTCACTTTATCTAAAATAGGAACTCCTCTTTTCATTCCTTCAATAAATTCCTTGGTGATTGGCTTATCAACCCTCACATAATATTCTTTTTCGTGGTTTTCTCCCGCTTTGCTGATTAAATTAGCAAGCTCTCCATCATTTGTAAGCAAAATAAGTCCACATGAATTTTTATCCAGTCTACCAACAGTATAAAGTCTGACAGGATAGTTAACGGCCGAAATAATATTGTCTTTATTTTCAGAATCAGAGGTACATTCGATGCCTATGGGCTTATTGTATGCAATTACAACCTTTTTATCTGCGATATGTAGCTTTTTCCCATCAACAGTAACTGACTGTCCCGGCATTACTCGAGTTCCAATTTCAGGTAATCTTCCGTCAATTAAAACCTTTCCTTCTGCAATAAGTCTGTCTGCCTCTCTTCGGCTGCAAAAGCCTGCTTCACTTAGATATTTATTTATTCTGACTCCTTCTGTCATTTATGTCTCCTATAATTTATGTCTCATATGATTCAGTTTTCTAAGTTATATCCCATTAGATTTTGTTTCATATAATCAAGTTTTCTAAGTTGCACCTCATAAGATTTTGTTTCATATAATTTACTTATCCTAGATTTATTTTCTATGAACAATATCTTTGTTAAAGTGTATACGCTTTTTCATCTACGGACTATTTTCTTAGTCATCCTTTGCAATTGAAGTTATAACCAGTGCAATAATTGCCATAAGCATCCAGGCAAGAGCTGATAATGATGCCGGTTTTGCAAGAAGATAAATAAGTGAAATCACAAAAATAATCAAAACTAAACACTGTACAATTACAATGTATCCATTTTTAGTTATGGCAATTATTTCATCTTCATTTTCCATATCCGGTTCTTTAGCTTCAGGCATGGCTGATACCTTTTTGGTTAAAGCTTCAGCTTCAACCTCCGGCTTATCCACTTTAGGTAAAACCTCAGGCTCATTTGCACTATTATAATTGTTATGATTTTTAGTCATAAAGATAATCTCCAAAATATATTTTAACCTTATCTGAAAAGTATAACACAATTCAAACTTTTTTTCACTTTAAATATTGACTTTTTTATAAAATAATAATAGAATGAATTAATATTTCCGGGCTTGTACCGGTTTCGACGGGGGTTTTGAAATCCCGGTAGCCATTCGTGGCCGGAGACCACGTTAAAACTTCGAATTTAAAATTAAACGCTGAAGATAATTTAGCATTCGCTGCCTAAGCGGCAGCCGTCTGACCTAGAGCACCTACACTTTAGTAATCAGGCGTCGACTATGTAGGAAACGACATTTGCAAAGCTTTGAGCAAATGGGCGTATCATGAAGCTACTGACTCATAAAGCCTGTTGACCGGCTTTATGTCGAGGGAATGTCTATAGATCAACTGTAATGGAAGAAGCCGAGATGGACGGGCTTTCGGACATGGGTTCAACTCCCATCAGGTCCATTAGACTAAAAAACCGGTCATTTATTGTGACCGGTTTTTTATTTATTGTCAAATAACTTAATTATTCTTTAATTTTTCCCGTAAATAGCAATCACTGAGTGCCAGATAAGTGACCTAAATTTTTCACTTATAAAATCTGCATTTGCCTGTACATCTTCATGTGACAAAGTATTTTTAGAAAGTCCGGCAGCCATATTGGTTATGCAGCTTACACCTGCCACTCTTACACCCATATGCCTCAGTGCTATTGCCTCGCAGGCTGTGCTCATACCGACCGCATCAGCTCCGAGTATGCCTAGCATCTTCACTTCAGCAGGACTTTCATAATTCGGTCCCGGCATCTGTGCATAAACACCTTCTCTAATAGGAATTTGCAGCTTTCTAGCCTCTGATGAAATTATTGTCTTTAATTCTTTATCGTAGATATTAGTCATGTCCGGAAACCTGACACCAAGCTCATCAATATTTGCCCCTCTTAGCGGTGAAGGTACAAATGAGGATATCTGGTCATTAATAAGCATTAGACATCCGTTATAAAAATTTTTATTAATTCCTCCGGCTGCATTTGTCAAAATAACAGTTTCAGCACCTAAAAGTGCCATTACTCTTACAGGCATTACTACCTGCTGTATATCATAGCCTTCATAATAGTGAACTCTACCCTTCATGAGTACTACAGGAATTTTTTCTATGTAACCAAAGATAAACTGTCCATCATGACCTTCTACAGTAGATATTGGAAATCCAGGTAGCTTACTGTATGGAATCTTGCCTAAAACTCTTATATCATTGCAAAGCTCACCAAGTCCTGAGCCTAAAACAATTCCAAGCTTTGGAACAAAATTTGTTATTTTGCGGATCGCATCCACTGCCCCCATTATTCTGTCATATTCTGTCATAATCCCCTCCAAAATCTAACTTATGTTTAATATTGTAAAGCAACCATTAGAGCAGGTATAAACTGCTTCTTTCTTGAAACTACATTTTCAAGAATTGCGCAGTCGTTTTCTATTTGAACATTAAATGCATCTCTGACAAGCTCCTTGGCCTTTGCACCAGAGAATATCAGCTTTGTCTTGCAATCCTTAATGTCTGTGAGCATAAAGAATAGCATGTCAACGCCCGTACTTCTATTAGAGGCTATGTAACCTTTAATTTTGTCTTCTATGTCTACCAATTCCGCACTGCTGATTGAATTAATCTGACCAACTCCGAGTACGGTATCTCCAACTGTAAACTTTTTAAAGTCCTGATAGAAAATTTCTTCAGCAGATTTATTATGAAGCTTAGAGCCCGCATTAAACATTTCTTCAGCATATTCATCAATATTTATTTCTGCAATGGCAGCTAGTTCTTTTGCCGCATTTCGGTCTATTTCAGTGCATGTTGGAGACCTAAATAGCAGAGTATCACTTATAATGGCGGAAACTAAAAGTCCTGCTATTGTTTTAGTTACTTCTACATCATTTTCTTTATAAATCTGGTAAATTATGGTGGCAGTACATCCAAGCGGCAAATTTCTAAAGGTCATTGGTGACATTGTTGTAATGTTGCCTAATCTGTGATGGTCTATTATTTCAACAATTTCTGCTTCGCGTATGCCATCGACGGCCTGGTCTATTTCATTATGGTCAACAAGAATTACTTTTTTACGAGTCATATCCATCAAATTTCGACGGCTAATCATCCCCTGGTAAATTCCTTTGTGATTGAGAATCGGGAAATCTCTGAATCTCTTCTTGGCCATTACGTCTTTAATTTCATCTACAAAAGCATCTGTCTGGAATTTAATTATTCCTTTCGTTGTCATAAAGCTCTTTACGGGCATTGACTGATTAATAAGTCTGGCAACCGTAAAGGTATCATAAGGACTCGTCATAACTATGCAGCCATGAGAATCAGCTATCTTAACTATTGTTTTGGCTACCTTAGCAGTTTCACAAATAATAAGACACTTTGCATCCATTTCAATTGCACAAAGCTGACTTTCATATCTGTTTCCAAGAATGACAATATCGCCTTCAGATATATATTCCTCCATCATTTCAGGATTATCATCAGCTATTACAACCTTTCCTGCCTCTACCTGCACATTTTCAATTTCACCTGTAACCAGCTCTGCACCAAGTGTTTTTAAGACATTTGTGTAAGGTGTCTTTGCGGAGGCAAGAATATCTTTTCTGTCTAAGTCCATAATTACATGAGCAACGTCACTATTTGTTATAACGCCCTCAAGTTCTCCATCCTTAGTACAAATCGGAAGCGTATATAATCTGTCATTACGCATAAGTGCCCAGGCTTCCTTCAGACTTTTATCCGGTTCAATTGGTGGAACCTCATGAATTTCTATGTCCTTAACCTGAGTACTTACATCATCAATGTAATCAGGTTTATCTACCCCAAAATAATTAAGTACAAACTCTGTTTCTGCATTTAATTCACCTGCACACTTAGCCACATGAAACATGTCTGATATTTGATTTTTCAAATGGGCATAGGCTATTGCTGAGCAGATAGAGTCTGTGTCCGGATTTTTATGTCCAATGACAATTGTCTTTTTTGTATGTGTCTTCATTTATAAATCCCTAACTATATAAATTTTTTACCTTAAAATCTTTTTCGAGCTCACGTCTCTGGTCTTTCTTGGCAATGCTTTCTCGCTTGTCATAGAGCTTTTTGCCTCGGCAGACTCCTATTTCCATTTTTACATAATTACCTTTAAGATATACCTTCAGTGGTATCAAGGTGTAACCCGGCTGAGAAGCCATGCCTATCAGTTTTCTTATTTCTGATTTATTCAGCAAAAGCTTTTTTAATCTCAGGGGATCACGATTAAAAATATTGCCCTTTTCATAAGGACTTATATGCATATTTCTAACAAATACTTCACCCTTATCTATGGTTATAAAGGATTCCTTAATTGAGCACTGTCCCATTCTTATGGACTTTACTTCGGTACCATGCAGTACCATTCCCGCCTCATAGGTATCCTCTACAACGTAGTCAAAATATGCTTTTTTATTATTAGCAATCAATTTAATATTATTACTACTCATGTAAACTCCTATTTTATTTAGAAAAATCATCTACTTCATAATCATCTGCCAGAACAAAGTCAACGGTTCTTTCAAATTTGCTTGCGCCGACACAAAGAACTGACACTTTCTGACCGATACTATATGAATTTTTATATTTTTCACCGGTACAGCTGAAGCCATATTTATCCAGTGAATAATAATCATCGGTCATGTCAGCGTAGCGAATCAGACCTTCTACTGTGTTAGGAAGCTCAACATACATTCCCCAGTTAGTTACTCCACTGACAGTGCCTTCAAATACCTCTCCTCTGTGCTTGTACATAAATTCGGCCTTTTTAAGCTTTTCAGACTCTCGTTCTACCTCATCAGCTCTTCTTTCATTAGACGAACAGGAGGAGGCAACACCATCCAGAATCTCATTGTAATGCTCTATTCTTTTATCATCAAGTTTTCCGGCCAGATTTTCTTTTATAATACGATGAATCTGAAGGTCCGGATAACGTCTGATTGGAGACGTAAAATGTGAATAGTACTTTGCTGCAAGCCCGAAATGGCCTAAACATTCTGTAGTATATCTTGCCTGTTTCATGCTTCTAAGTACAACTCTGCTTATTAAAGGCTTGGCGTCCATATCCTGAGTTTTAGCTAAAAGCTTCTGAATTTCTTTGCTGTGAATTTCATTTCCAATATGAATACTTACACCAAAATTCAGTAAAAATGAATTAAGCTCAGTAAGTTTATCTTTGTCAGGCTCTTCATGAGTTCTATAAAGAAATGGCTCATTCATCCAATAGTACTCTTCTGCAACAGTTTCATTGGCTGATAGCATAAATTCCTCTATAATCTTATTTGCATCATTTATATCATAAGGAACAATGTCTACAGCCCTATTTTTATCATCTAAGACGATTTTACACTCTTCGCTGTCAAATTCCAGTGCTCCACGTTCATCTCTTTTTTTCAAAAGAATTTTACTAAGCTCAAACATCAGCTCAAACATTGGAACAAGCTCTGAATATTTAGCAATATCTGATTCGTCAAGTTTATTAATTATATTGTTGACTTCATGATAATTCATTCTTCTGTCAACATTTATAACAGTTTCTTCAATGGAATGGCTGACCATCTTACCTTTTTCATCAATGTCCATAAGGCAGCTTAGCGCAAGTCGGTCTACGCCCTGATTTAATGAGCAAATGCCATTGCTAAGGGCATGTGGGAGCATAGGAACAACCCTGTCTGCCGTATATACACTTGTGCCTCTCCTTAAAGCCTCCTTATCAAGCTCACTGCCTTCTGTTACATAATGTGAAACATCTGCGATATGAACTCCTAAATGATAAATATTGCCTTCCTTTGAAAGTGTAATTGCATCATCAAGATCCTTAGCATCCTCGCCATCAATTGTTACAGTAGGGAGATGTCTTAAGTCAGTTCTTCCATTATACTCCTCCGGAAGTACATGATCCGGAATCCTCTTTTCAACATCATCAAGGACTTCCTGTGGAAATTCATAAGGCACATCATAAGATTTGATAATGCTTAAAATATCTACTCCCGGATCATTCATATGTCCAAGTATGCTCACTATCTCACCTTCGGGATTTTTACCATTTAATCCATAATTATTTATCTTACAGACTACCTTAGTGCCCTCTACAACATTTTTCGCTTTTTCAATTGGCACAAAAACATCAAAATTATAGTGTTTATTGTCAGGTATAACAAAGCAGGTATTCTTCTTTCTTTGAACAAGTCCCACCACCTGCTTAACTGTATGTTCTATAATTTCAATGATTTTTCCTTCAGCACGTCTCTTTTTATCCTTTTCATTTATCGCTTCAGCTGTCAAAACGACACGTACGCGGTCGCCATGAATGGCAGACATATTATTCTCTTCACTGATAAATATATCGTCGTCTTCATCATCGCAAATAACAAAGCCAAATCCTCGTAATGAGGAAGTATAGGTTCCTACCAGTTCTCTGGCATTAGAAAGGCCATAATGGCCTGACTCATCACAAACAATCAGCCTCTCGGTAATAAGCTCCTCTAAAAGCATATGAAAATCATTTCTTTCATCCTTTGGCACACTTAAGAAGCCACAAAGTTCTTTGAATTTCATAGGCTTAAGCCTGCCATCCTTAAAGAGCTCTCTAAGCATATTTTTTCTTGCTTCTTTTAAAATCTGATCCATGAGCTTCCTCCTTTCGATAACTATAATTATATAGCTAATTTTCAAAAATGCAAATATAATATATTAAAACTAAAGTATTATAGACCATTTAGTTTAGTCATATTCTGAGCACATAAAACTTCTTTCATTACGTCTTTCAAAATCGGGTACATTGAACGAGTAATAATCTTAGTATATAACAAAAAAACTCTCATACCAAATAAGCATGAGAGTCTATCCTTATCTGAAAAGTTATGTTACCCCTAAAAGTCTAGTTTTGGGGGTAACATGACTTTTCAGCATCAGTAGGAGGCTGGACTCCTACTGATGAGCCACGAAGTGGCTTTAAGGTTATGAGCAAGTAGCGAAGCGGATTGCGAATATCCGCTTTGATATTGATTCAGTTGTGATATTCTACCAGCTCATATCAAGTACGACTGAAAGAACAACAAATAAGACTGCAAGTATCTTTGTAACTCTTTCAAGTGTACCTTCCATTGTACGGCCTTTGTTCTTGCCATAGAAGGTATCTGCAACACCACTGATTGAACCTGAAAGTCCGGCACTCTTACCTTCCTGCATAAGTACTATTGCAACAAGTGCAATACAGATGATTACATATAATATAGTTACAACAACTCTTAAAGTAGCCATTTTTATTCCTCCATCAAAACAATCATAACTGAAAGTATAGCATACTTGTTAATTCTTTTCAAGTATTATACAAAAATAATTCACACTACAGACTCATATATTTTAGTCAAACACCTAAAAATCTTATTTGATAAGCAATGACTCGCCTGTCATTTCAGCAGGCTTCTCCATTCCCATCATGTCAATCATTGTAGGTACAATATCTGCAAGGCATCCATTTTCCTTAAGCTTATAAGATGGATCTGCATTTACAATGATAAATGGAACAGGATTAGTTGTATGTGCTGTATGAGGCTTTCCTGTCTCATAATTTACAAGCTGCTCAGCATTGCCATGGTCTGCACAGATAAACATCTGTCCGTCAACCTCTTTGATGAATTCAACAATTTCGCCTACGCACTCATCAATAACTTCAATTGCATGAACTGCGGCATCAAGATCAGCTGTATGGCCAACCATATCAGGATTTGCAAAATTTGCGATAATTACATCATACTTTGCATTATCATTTTCATCCTTAGCAGTAACTGCCTTACAGATTTCATCACATACTGTATAAGCACTCATTCTAGGCTTTTTGTCATAGGTTGGTACATACTTAGGTGAATCAACAAGGATTCTGTCCTCGCCTTCATTAGGCTCTTCCTTACCACCATTGAAGAAGAAGGTTACATGAGCATATTTTTCTGTTTCTGCAATACGAGCCTGCTTCATGCCATTAGCTGCAAGCCACTCGCCAAATGTGTTTGTAAGCTTAACCTTTTCAAATGCAACAGTCTTGTTAGGGATTGTTACGTCATAATTTGTAAAGCAAACATATGTTAATGGGAATCTTCCGTTTCTTCTTTCGAAGCCTGTGAAATCATCACAGCAGAAGGTTCTTGTAATTTCTCTGGCTCTGTCAGGTCTGAAGTTGAAGAAAATAATTGAATCATTTGCCTTAATTGTAGCTACCGGCTCACCATTTTCTGTAATTACTGTAGGTACAACAAACTCATCAGTTACTCCATCATCATAAGACTTCTGAACTGCATCAAGAGCATTTTCTGCCTTAATGCCTTCGCCATATACAAGTGCATCATAAGCCTTCTCAACGCGATCCCAGTTATTATCTCTATCCATAGCATAGTATCTTCCATGAACTGAAGCAATTTTTCCTATGCCGATTTCATCCATTTTAGCCTGAAGCTGTTCCATATAGCTCTTTCCACTTGCCGGTGGTGTGTCACGACCGTCAAGGAAGCAATGTACATAAACCTTTTCAAGCCCTGCTCTCTTTGCAAGCTCAAGGAGTCCGTATACATGAGTGATGTGACTGTGAACACCACCATCAGAAAGGAGTCCATACATATGAAGAGCTGAATTATTCTTTTTGCAGTTTTCTACTGCACGTAAAAGCTCCGGATTTTCAAAGAAGTCACCGTCATTAATTGACTTCGTGATTCTAGTAAGGTCCTGATAAACGATACGTCCGGCACCCATGTTCATATGTCCAACTTCAGAATTTCCCATCTGTCCGTCAGGAAGTCCTACTGAAAGACCTGAAGCATAGCCCGGTACGAATGGATATTCTGCCATAAGCTTATCCATTACAGGTGTCTTAGCCAAAGCAATTGCATTATATTCTTTTACAGGATTAAGTCCATAACCGTCAAGAATTAATAATACTGTTGGTTTTTTACTCATTTGATATATCCTCCTGGTTAAAAAACATCCAAAAGCCTTCCACAAGGGAAGGCCCGGAATGTTTAATTAATATTTATGCATTAACAATCTTGCCGAAATCAGGCTTAAGAGCTGCACCACCAATAAGTCCGCCATCGATGTTTGGCTTTGAAAGGAGTTCAGCTGCATTTCCTGCGTTCATTGAACCGCCGTACTGAATACGAACAGCTTCTGCAGTTGCTTCATCATACATATCAGCAATTGTGCTACGGATAAGTCCACAAACTTCTTCAGCCTGATCAGCTGTAGCTGTCTTTCCTGTTCCGATAGCCCAGATTGGCTCATATGCGATAACCATTGTCTTTACCTGGTCTGCTGAAACGCCATCAAGGTCAGCCTTAATCTGAAGATTAATCCAATCCTTATAAGCATTTCTTTCTCTGAGTTCAAGTGACTCACCACAGCAGAATATACGAGTACGACCAGCTTCGAAAGCTTTCTTAACCTTGTTGTTAAGGAATTCATCAGTCTCGCCGATGTCCTCTCTTCTTTCTGAGTGACCAATGATTACATCCTTAACGCCTGCATCACGA
>CAZVBH010000017.1:20476-31655 GCA_964625275.1 uncultured Lachnoclostridium sp. | reverse complement strand
ATACAGAATTTTTAACCTTAACCACGAAGTGGCTTTAAGGTTATGAGCAAGTAGCGAAGCGGACCTGGAATATCCGCTTTGATTTAAATGGAAGGTAATAAATTGATTAATTCATTTGTTGAACCATTAAAGGAATATGTAGAATTCAATGAAATATGTGAGGACTTAAAAAAAGGACGCACCCCCATACAGATTTCAGGCTGTGTTGATGTACAGAGATGTCATCTCATGCAGGCAGCAGGCAGCAGCTTTAAATACAGGGTTATCGTAACCTATAACGATATAAGAGGCAGGGAGCTTTGCGACCAGTATAGGATATTTGACAGCAATACCTTTTTTTATCCTGCCAAGGATTTCATCTTCTATCAGGCAGATATTCAGGGCAAGCAGCTTGTAAAGCAGCGAATGAAAATAGTTGAAAATCTTATCAGACAGAAGCCCTGTACGGTAATAGTAAGTATAGACGGCGGCATGGATAGAAGACTTCCACTTAAGGTCTTTAGAGACCAGGTGATTATTCTTAAAACTGCCGACATAGTTGATATGAAGGAGCTTCAGCAAAAGCTAAGAATCCTCGGCTATGAAAAGCAGTCGGCAAAGGTGGAAAACCCCGGTGAATACTCCGTACATGGTGGAATAATGGATGTCTATCCGCTTTTGGCTCAGGCACCTTATCGAATTGAATTCTGGGATGATGAAATTGATACAATAAGAGTATACGATGCAGCAAGCCAGCGTTCAATTGAGAGAGTAGAAGAAATTTATATCGGACCGGTAGTGGAAAATATTTTTTCACAGGAAAAGTTAGCTGCAGGTATTGCAAAGCTTGATGCCGAGGCAAAAGAGCTTGTTGAAAAATATCGTGCGGAATTTAAGACAGAGGAAGCGGCCAGAATAACAAAGACAATAAGGGAGCTCAAGGAAAACCTTGAGTTCATGTACTATGCCGTCAGCCTCGACAGCTACATCACAAGCTTTACTGACGAGACAGAAAATCTATTCGATTACTTTCCGAAGGAAGATACTGTCTTCTTCATAGATGAGCCGGCAAGAGTGGCAGAGCGTGCTAAGGCAGTAGAACTTGAATTTCGTGAGAGCATGATTAACCGATTAGAAAAAGGTTATATCATTACCAGCCAGATGGATGCCGTCATAAGCGCAGAGGAAGTATTAAATAAGCTTGCACTAAAAAGACTTGCAACGGTTTCAACCATGTATTCGGCAGGTCCCTATAAGGCTGTAAAAAAATATAATATAACTGCGAGAAATGTGGCAACTTATCAGAACGACTTCGAAGGACTGATAAATGATTTGGGCCGCTATAAAAAGCAAAAATTTAAGGTGCTGATAGTCTCACCTTCAAAAACAAGAGCGATGAGACTTTCGGAAAGCCTGATGGATTACGATATAATCGCAGGTTATTCAGATGATCCGTCAAAGGTAATTCAGCCAGGAGAAATAAGCATAATTTCAGGCAATCTGATAAAGGGCTTTGAATATCCGCTTATAAAATTCGTAGCCTTAGCAGAATCAGACATTTTTGGAGCCGAAAGAAAGCAAAGAAAAGTTACCACAAAGCCTTCAGGCAACAGACTTGCTGATTTTAATAAACTTAAGATTGGCGATTATGTAATTCATGAAAATCATGGACTTGGAATTTATCGTGGAATTTTTAAAATAGAAAATGACCACAAAACCGAGGACTATATAAAAATAGAATATGGTGGCGGCGGTACACTTTTTGTACCGATAACCTCACTTAATCTCATTCAGAAGTATTCCGGTGCCGATGCGGCAAAAAAGCCAAAGCTCAATAAGCTGGGAACGGTAGAATGGAAGAATACCAAGGCAAAGGTGCGCCAGTCTGTCAATGAGATAGCTGAGGAATTAGTAGAGCTTTATGCAAAGAGAAGCATGGTAAAGGGCTTTGCCTATAGTCCTGATACCGTATGGCAGGCAGAATTTGAAGAAATGTTCCCTTATGATGAGACGACAGATCAGCTGAAGGCAATCGAAGAAACCAAGGCTGACATGGAGAGCACGAAAATCATGGACCGTCTTATCTGCGGCGATGTCGGCTATGGTAAAACCGAGGTTGCATTGCGTGCAGCCTTCAAGGCAGTACAGGATTCTAAGCAGGTAGCGGTGCTCGTGCCGACGACCATACTTGCCCAGCAGCATTATAATACCTTCACTCAGAGATTAAAGGATTTCCCTGTAAAGGTTGAGGTACTAAGCAGATTTCGTTCATCCGCAGAGCAAAAGCAGACTGTAAATAAGCTCAAAAAGGGTGAGGTCGATATTGTAATAGGAACACACAGACTTTTAAGCAAGGACGTCAGCTTTAAAAACCTCGGACTTCTCATAGTTGATGAGGAACAGCGCTTTGGCGTAACACATAAAGAAAAAATAAAGCAGCTGAAAAATTCAGTAGATGTTCTGACACTTTCAGCGACACCTATTCCACGAACCATGCACATGAGCCTTATCGGAATAAGGGACATGAGTGTGCTTGAAGAACCACCTGTTGACAGACAGCCGATTCAGACCTACTGTATGGAGCACAACGACGAGCTTATCAGAGAGGCAATCATACGAGAGCTAAGTCGTAACGGTCAGGTCTATTATGTCTTTAACCAGATAAGTGGAATCGAGGCAGTTGCCAATCGTGTAAGAGAGATGGTGCCTGACGCAAATGTCGCCTATGCTCATGGACGAATGAGAGAAACAGAGCTTGAAAAGCTCATGCTGGATTTCATAAATGGTGAAATTGATGTTTTGGTTTCAACGACAATAATTGAAACCGGCATGGACATAGCAAATGTAAATACAATGATAATAGACAACGCAGACCGTTTTGGACTTTCAACGCTTTATCAGCTTAGAGGACGAATCGGACGAAGCAACAGAACCGCCTATGCCTTTTTAATGTACCAGCGTGACAAAATTCTTCGTGAAGAGGCAGAAAAACGACTTGCCGCAATCAGAGAGTTTACAGAGCTTGGCGCAGGCTATAAAATAGCAATGAAGGACCTTGAGATAAGAGGTGCAGGAAATCTTCTCGGCGAAAGACAGAGCGGTCACATGAGCATAGTCGGTTACGACCTTTACTGCAAGATGCTTAACGAAGCGGTAGGCAGACTAAAGGGCATAACGGAAGAAAGTGATGAGTATGAAACAAGAGTAGAGCTTGACATGAGTGCCTACATCCCGTCAACCTACATTAAAAATGAAATACTTAAGCTTGATACCTATAAAGAAATTGCATCCATTGAAACTAAAGAGGATGTCATTGACATGCAGGAGGAGCTTGTGGACAGATTTGGAGATTTGCCGGGAACGGTCAACAATCTCATTTATGCTTCCTATATCAGAAGTCTTGCTCACAAATACTATGTAACCGAGATAAAACAAAAGGGACATTCTCTTTGCTGTACAATGTTTATAAAGGCACCGGTAGATGCAAAGACTCTGGATACTTACGTTAAAGGTCAGAATGGACGCTGCAGATTTGATACAGCTAACGGACCGGTATTTACCTGGAAGCTACAGGGAGGACAGAAAACCGGAACTCCTACAAGAAATCTCGGAAACAGCTCACAGGTCCATAAGCAGGCACTTAAAAAGACCATGCCTGCACCGAAGACCGATTCTGAATCAGTGCTTCGGGAAATTGCAGAAATAATTACAGGCATGGAGGAATTATTTCCGACTGAAAAAGGAAAGAATATATTATGAAAAAAGCGCTTAGAATTTTAATGGTATTAGTGGCAGCGGCCTTGGGTGTTTTGCTTGGCATATTCATATACCAAAAGACAAACATAAAGGAGTATGCGCTTCAGCTCAAAAACAACGAAATCAGCAATGATGTTGTTGCAACTGTTGCAGGGGAGACGATTACTCTCACAGAGGCAAGAGCCTGCCTTGCGGCTACTCAGAATCGCGTTGAAGCAATTTATGGCAGTGATGTATGGGATTATATTGTGGATGAAGAAGGCACGACCTATGGAGAAGAGCTGAAGGACAGTACCCTGGAGAAGCTTATCTATCTGAAGCTGGTATGTGCTAATGCTGAACAATATGGAGTAAGCATCGACTCAGCAGACAGAATAAACATTAACCAGTATACCAGTGATTTCTTTGAAGGAATTTCAGAGTCTACGGCTGATGATTATGACCTTACGGAGGATGTTGTAAAGCAGATTTATAGCGACAATATCCTGGCAAAAAAGGTTTATGATAAAATCACTCTCAATGCTGAAACAGATGCAGATGAGGAGAACTGCAGACAGGCAGACCTCTATGTGATTGAAATTTATAAATACTACACCGACGAAGCGGGTGAAAATGCCTACTATGCGGGTGAGGAGCTGGAGGCTGTAAAGGAAAAAGCGGATGCAGCACTTTCGGCAGCGGCAAATGAAAGCTTTCAGTCGGTAGCCATGCGTTACAGTGATAATAGCGAAACTGAGCTGACCTGTGGAAGTGATGACCTTCCTCTAACAGCGGCTGACAAGGTAATGGCTCTTAGCTCAGGTCAGTATACTGACATAATAGAGACAACTGACAGCTACCTTATATATTATTGCATAAATTCAAATAATGAAGATGCGACAAAGCAGGCCGTTCAGGATAAAACTGCACAGCAGCAGAAGGAAGCTTTTTCAAATCTTTACAACGTTTGGCGTGAAAATGCAGACATAGAAATAAATGAGGAGCTTTGGAATGAACTCTAGGATGTCTGGTTGGAGGAAACTTTACTTATGCTTTCAAAAATAAAAAAAGGCTATCAGTTTATAGGGACAAAATTGTGTGCCTTTTGTAATTATTTTAAAAAATTCAGAATATTTCACAGTACTTTTTTTCAGGTATATTTTTTATCAGTGATAACAACACTGATAATAGAGCTTTTGTCAAAAAAGTCACTCATAAAGCTTGTGGTATGGTTGTTTAAAAGCCCTGCAGTATTTTTAACAAATGTGCTGATTGTCGGCATCATTTATGGCTTTTGTGTTTGCTTTAAGCATAAATATTTTTTATATACCGTTACGGCAGTGCTTTGGCTTTTGGTAGGCATAACTAATTGTGCTGTGACAGCCAACAGAGTAACTCCATTTACCTTCGGAGACTTGAAAACACTTCCTACTGTATTTTCGGTGATTTTTAAGTATATAAATTACCTGCAGTTTGGGCTGATAATCCTCGGACTGGTTGTTGTTGTGGCACTTTTGGTAAATGCATTTTTTCATATACCGGTCATAGGCGGCAATTTTAAATATAGCATAAGTATTACTCAGGCAATAGCCATGATGGCAGTGAATTTCATTTTTGTATCTACGGCCATGAGAATTGGAATCATGTCAGTGAATTTTGTAAATCTTCGAAATGCTTACCAGGATTATGGCGTGGTTTATTGCTTTTCAAACAGCGTTGTAAATACAGGAATAGATAAACCCAAGGATTATTCAAAGGAAAAGGTAGATGGAATTTTAAGTTCAATAGCTACAGATGGAAATGCTACAGAAGCTCAAGCCTCAGATGCTAAAGAACCAAATGTCATATTTGTTCAGCTCGAATCCTTTTTCAATGTGGACAGACTGGCAAATGTAGAATATACCGAGGACCCTATTCCGACAATGAGCTGGCTTTATAAAAATTATGATACAGGTCTCTTGAGCGTTCCAAGCATCAGTGCAGGAACGGCAAATACCGAGTTTGAGGTGCTTACCGGTATGAACATGGATGATTTCGGACCGGGAGAATATCCCTTCAAGACGGTTTTAAGTAAGGACATAACATCAGAGAGCATAGCTAATAACCTAAAGGAATATGGCTATTCAACTCATGGCATACATAATAATGTTGCAACCTTTTACAGTAGAAGAATCGTCTATCCAAATCTCGGCATAGATACCTTCACCTCTCTCGAATATATGACGGATGTAGAGGTAAATGCACTTGGCTGGGCAAAGGATGGCGTTCTTACAAAATATGTAAATGAAGCACTTGATTCAACAGAGGGCTCGGATTTTGTTTTTACCGTTTCCGTTCAGGGACATGGGGCTTATCCTGAGGACGATGAGCTTGAAAATCCATCGCTGCTTGTTTCAACCGAGGGCTTTAACGGAAACGTAAATTATAATGCCTACTCCTATTATCTGGAACAGCTTCACGAAATGGACCAGTTTGTGGCAGAGCTTATAGAAAGTCTTGAAAATCGTGATGAAGAAACGGTACTTGTACTCTATGGAGATCATCTTCCGGGCTTTGACATAACTCAGGAGGATTTAAGCACCGGCACACTTTATGATACGGAATATGTCATCTGGACCAATTTTGATATCGGCGAAAGACAGGTAAAAGACATGGAAGCCTATGAACTCGGCTCCTATGTAATGGACCTTCTTGGCTATGATGCAGGACTGATAACAAAGCTTCATCAGAATAAAAATACAATGTCTGAGAATGATTATCTCGATGCTCTGCAGACCTTGGAATATGATATGCTCTATGGAGATAAGAACTGTTGGAATGGCGTAAGCCCATATGTCTCAAATGAAGTGAAGTATGGCTATGATGAAATAAAAATTACAAGCGTGGTAATGATTGCCGACACAAAAAATGAAGGCAGCTATTATTTGCTGGTAAATGGTGAAAATTTCACTGAATACAGTCAGATATATCTTGAAGATGATACTAAGCTGGATTCTATTTATGTAAACGAAAATACATTATTTGTTCCGGAGATACAGCTAAGTGTAGGAGACAGACTTAGCATACATCAGGAAAGTGGAACGACGACACTAGGAATATCCGGAGATTATTATCTGACAGATAAAGACATGAACAACGAATTTAAATATGGAAATCTGGTGGAGGACTAAAAATGAGTGCAGAAAAGCGAAGACTAATTTATATATTGTGCTGGCTTGTGGTATTGGCAGCAATATTTACGCTGATGCTTCTGACCTTTGGCTACGCAGACGAGTCGGCAGAGGCAGAAAAATGGAATAGGGCACTTGCAATCATGATGCTTGCAATTCCCGGAGCAGTGATGATTTTGGATATGGCCTTTTTCTTTACCTTTGACAAGTTCTATACTGCAGTCGGCTTCGCCACAGCTAACTTCTTTTTGGTTCTAATTGTTACTTTTCTGGTAGAAAGTGCGGCTGTGCTTTTGCTGTTTGGAATCGAACAGCCACAGGTAAAGCTTTTTATTTTTGCAGGAGCATTTGCTCTTGCCACAGCGCTTCTTAATCTGTTACAGTCAGGCTTTTTAAAGCTTGCCATGTACGGAAAAAAGAAGAGAAGGTAAAAACTGTAAAATGTAGTAGGGGGATTAAGTTTATTAGAATATTAAGCTAAAAGCTTAAGATAATAATTACAATAGGGAGGTTTTAGTTTTGGACATGAAAAAAATTAAAGAACTGGTAGCTAAGCTTACGCTTGAGGAAAAGGCCTCACTTTGTTCAGGAAAAGATTTCTGGAGAACAAAGGCAGTTGAAAGACTGAGCATTCCGTCAGTTATGGTATCCGACGGACCTCATGGATTGCGTAAACAGGATGATGCAGCAGACAATCTGGGAATCAATGACTCGATTAAGGCAGTTGCTTTCCCGGCAGGCTGTGCAAGTGCAGCCTCATTCAACAGAGAGCTCATAGAAAGTGTGGGAGAGACTCTCGGAGAAGAATGTCAGGCTGAGGGAGTTGCAACCCTTTTGGGACCGGGTGTATGCATCAAACGTTCACCATTATGTGGAAGAAATTTTGAATATTTCAGCGAAGACCCTTATGTGGCTTCGGAGACAGCTACGGCATTTATAAATGGTGTTCAGAGTAAAAAGGTAGGAACCTCAATAAAGCATTTTTTGGCCAATTCACAGGAGCACAGAAGAATGTCCTCATCATCAGAAATTGATGAAAGAACACTTAGAGAAATTTATTTAGCGAGCTTTGAAGGTGCGGTTAAAAATGCAAAGCCTTACACAATCATGTGCTCCTATAACAGAATTAACGGACTCTATTCAGCAGGAAATAAGAAGTTTTTAACAGACATTCTTCGTGATGAATGGGGCTATGAAGGCGTTGTAGTCAGTGACTGGGGCGCAGTAGACAGAAGAGTGGAGGACCTTTTGGCAGGTCTTGACCTGGAAATGCCTGCAAGTCATGGTGAAAATGATAAGCTTATAGTTGAAGCAGTGAAAAATGGCAGCCTTCCCGAAGAAATTCTTGACCGTTCTGTCGAAAGAATACTTAACTGGGTATTCAAATGTGACGAAAACAAAGAGCCTAGACGCAAATGGAACCGCCTTGAGGACCATAAAAAAGCAATTGAAGCAGCAAAAGAAACAATCGTACTTCTTAAAAATGATTCAATTTTACCACTTAAAGAGGGTGAAGAGGTTGCCTTTATTGGAAAATATGCAAAGACACCACGTTATCAGGGTGGCGGCAGCTCACATATCAATTCAATGTATGTGACAGGAGCACTTGATTATGCCGCAGAGTCAGGAATAAAAGGAATAACCTATTCAAAAGGCTTTGATGATAAGACCGATGAAATAGACGAAAAAATGATAGCAGAAGCTGTGGAGGCAGCAAAGAAGTCGAAAAAGGCTGTAATCTTTGCAGGACTTCCGGATTCCTATGAATCAGAGGGCTTTGACAGAAGACACATGAGAATGCCTGAGGCTCAGAACAGACTTATTTCAGCAGTAGCAGCCGTACAGCCTGACACAATCGTTGTTCTTCACAATGGTTCACCTATAGAGATGCCTTGGATTAATGAAGTAAAGGCAGTAGTTGAATGTTATTTAAGTGGAGAAGGCGTAGGAGCAGCAACAGTCGAGATTCTCTATGGAAGAGTAAACCCAAGCGCAAAGCTTGCAGAGACCTTCCCACGAAAGCTTTCAGACAACCCATCTTACCTCTATTACTTTGGTGAAGGCGATAAGGTAGAGTATAAAGAAGGCGTATTTGTAGGCTACAGATATTATGATAAGAAAGAAATGGACGTTCTTTTCCCATTTGGACATGGTCTCAGCTACACAAGCTTTGAATATTCAAACCTTACTCTTTCAGCTGATGAAATTAAGGACACAGATACGCTTACCGTAAACGTAGACATAAAGAACGTAGGAAATCTGGCAGGCAAAGAAGTTGTTCAGCTCTATGTCGGAGCAAAGGATGGCGAGTTTGTACTAAGACCTGTAAAGGAGCTTCGTGGCTATGAAAAGGTAGAACTTCAGCCGGGAGAAACAAAGACCGTAACCTTTAAGCTTTCAAAGAGAGCCTTCGCTTATTATGATACTGAAATTTCAGATTGGTATGTAGAAACAGGAAGCTATGAAATTCTTATCGGAAAATCCTCCAGGGATATTCAGTGCAAGAAATCCGTAAAGGTAACCGGAACAACCAGGAAGCCTGTTAAGTTTACGGCAGATACAACCTGTGGTGACATCTTGAGATATCCACAGTGCTCTGAAAAAGTCATTGAATTTTTTAACAGATATATGAACATTTTCAGCCAGGACAACGAGGATGCCAAGGAAGCCATAAGCGAGGAAATGGTAAGAGCCCAGCTTGAATATATGCCATTACATGCAGTAATGAACTTCTCACTTTCAGAGCCAGTATCTTATCAGAAGGTGCTCGACTTTGTAGATGAGCTGAATGACCTCGTAAATAAATAAGAAAGTGTGGATAACTGACTAAAATTCATGAAAATAATGTGAATAATTGGTTATATTTACGTATCATGCTTGCAAAAAATCCGTTATGGTGCTAAACTTGTTCTAACTATGTACAAAAAAGATATTCGGAGGATGTAATGAGTATTGAAAACAGACTTGCCGCTAAAAAGAGAGCAAAGCAGGCAAAGCGAAAAAGAACGAGAAAGACAATTTATAAGGTAATAGGCATTTGCCTCATACCGGTAATCATCTGCCTTATAGCTTATGCAGTACTTCTTAACAGAATTGAGAAGAATGCAGGAAGTGATAAATATATAAATACAGACGGTACTATTGACGGCAGAAGTGCAAAAAGCTATGTAACAATGGTTGATTACAAAAATATAACCATTAATCGTGAGGATTATCTCCCAACGGAATCAGAGGTTGAAAGCTCCTATGAGAATGTAATCTCATCTTTTACAGAGACTGTTACTGATGAAGGAACTGAGATTGATGAGGATTCAACGGTAGCCCTTACTTATACAGTAACTGCCGATGGAGAAGAGCTTACTGACTATGAGGCTTCCGGAAGCTCCTATACACTTGGAACCCAGACCTATGGTGAAGAATTTGATGCAGAAATTGCAGCACTTACAGTAGGTGATTCCTTCTCTGTTGCTACTAGCTTTGATGATGATTATGATGATGAAAATCTTGCAGGCAAGACAGTTGTTTTTGCAGGAACAATCGATAGTGTTGATGTAGAACCTGATGTAACAGATGACTGGGTAGCTGAAAATCTCTCAGAGTATATGGAAGATTCAGATTATCCTATGACAGTAGAGGGCTTAAGAGATTTCTGTGCATACAAGCTCTATGAAAATGATTTAGAGGACTATGTAGATACCTATATCACAGATAACACAAAGGTTAAATCCTATCCTTTCTTATATCTCAAGAACCAGTATTGGGTACAGGATGCAAACTATCAGTACTATGTAAGCTACATGAACTCACTCTATGGCTCAACAGTTTACACAGAGCCTTATGAGCTTCTCGGTCTTGATGATGAAAAGGCTTACAAAAAGCAGCTCAAGTCCGATGCAAAGGATTCAACAGCTTACTATCTTGCATATCAGGCAATCTATGAGGATGCAGGACTTGATCCCGTAACTGAAGAAGAGATGCAGGCTTATGCTGAAGACCAGGGTTCAGACTATGACACAATGGTTGAGAACTATGGCCGCAACTATCTTGCACAGCAGACACTAAGACAAAAGACCTTTGACTATGTAATGACACTCATTATTGAAAATGGTGATTCATCACTCATGTGGGTAGAGGACGAAGCAACAGCAGCAGATGCTGATGCAGAGTAAATAAGTAAATTAGCAACGGCAGACTGCTTAGGTGGTTTGCCGTTCTTTGACTTTTTTGAAAAGGGAGAAATAAAATGCCGTCATCATATGCACACAAAAAATTTGGAAGCTTAGTTTATAAAGCCC
>CAZVBH010000017.1:0-20376 GCA_964625275.1 uncultured Lachnoclostridium sp. | reverse complement strand
AAAATGCCGTCATCATATGCACACAAAAAATTTGGAAGCTTAGTTTATAAAGCCCTGCCAAAGGATGTAAGAGACTTGGTTTTTGACCATCTTGATTATTATCTCGTAGGACTTCATGGACCTGATGTATTATTTTATTATATGCCGGGAGCAGATACACCTCAGGCACGCTTAGGACAAAAGCTGCATAAAGAAGCCTTTGTTAAACTTTATAATAAAGCTATAGAAGTACTTAACGAAGATGATAGTGACGAAAAGCTGGTTTATTTTTTAGGCGTAATTTGTCACTATATTTCAGACAGCGCCTGCCATCCCCTTGTGGCAAAAGCAATAGAAGAGACAGGAATGTCCCATGGAAAAATAGAAAAAGAATTTGAACGTTTTCTATTAATTAATGATGATAAAAATCCAATGAAGTATCCATGCACTGCCCATATTCCGGTAAGTGCAGAGGTTGCAGAAGCTGCATCAGTGTTTTATAAAGGGATTACAAAAGGAGAATTTTTGTCAGCCCTCGCCTCAATGAAGGCAGTAGGCAAAATTTGCGAAATTCCAAATTCCGCAGTAAGAAATTCAATCTGTAGGATAATGGACGTGACAGGCAATTCAGAAAAAGTAGCCTCACTAATGATGAGCAGACAACCAAGCCAAATTTTAAAAAGATACTTGAAAGAGCTTGATAAAGAACTAAAAAGCAGTGTAAGCGACGCAGTCGAAGAAGTAGTCAAATTTGCAAGAAATTATTCAGGAGTAATCATAGCCTCCGAAAGACTAAAGCTTGATTTCTCCGGATGCAATCATTCGCTATAATGACCTCTACATGCCAGTATAATTAAGCTCTCATTTTGATCAATAATGTAAACAAGCCTGTGCTCTTCATTAATTCTTCTGCTGCAAGCTTTAATGTGCTTAAGGGGTTCAGGCTTGCCAATTCCATTTAAAGGACCGTTTCTTAATATATCTTTTATTAATTCATTGATTCTCTTAATGATTTTTTTATCTTCAGACTGCCATTGAACATACTGATTCCAGGCAGTGGGTGTCCAAACCAAGTTCATTACTCACAGGTCTCCAGTTCCTCTATGGTTTTAAATATGAAATTGCCTGCCTTGGCTTCTTCTATGGATTGGTTAAGCATAGCCAGATACTCAGCATTCTTTTTAGTTTTTTGCAGTTCATTATACTCATTTTCAGAAACCATCACAATGTTTTCGTTTTTTGGTCGTGAAATGATTAAGGTTTCTCCACAAAATACCTTATCACATAGTGATTTAAAATTATCTCTTACATCCATACTTTTAACAGCTATCATAAAAACACCTCATTTCTAATACTAAAATTCGTACGTTTTTGGTAATATAATTTTAGTATATTAGTTTATAATTGTCAATATAAGAGTTAACCTATATAGCATATTTATATGGAATATTCATAAAATTTATTAAAATAACTGGATTTTTAATTTTAATGAGCAGAGAAGATAAGATAATTTTACTTAAAGCCATCCTGTTAGTGATGGCTTTAGTTGTTTTGGTGGTAATTGCAGCTTATGTGCTTCCGGAAATAGTACCAGTATTTAATCATTTGGATGAAAATACAACTGTTACCTCATCAAAAGAGCTGCCGATTTACTGCGTGGATAGCAACGAGCCACAGGTAGCAATATCCTTTGATTGTGCCTGGGGAGACGAATATAGTGAAAGGCTGCTTGAAATACTTGACGAGTATAATGTCAAAGCAACCTTTTTCATGACAGGTCAGTGGGTGGAAAAATATCCGGAAACTGTTAAAAAGATAGTGGAAAAAGGACATGAACTAGGCAATCATTCCGAGACTCATCCTCAGATGTCCACCCTATCTAAATCAGGCTGTGAAGAAGAGCTTAAAATCTGCCATGATAAGGTGCTTGAGCTTACAGGCATAGAAATGAACCTCTTCAGACCACCCTACGGAGACTATAACGATACAGTTATAAATGCAGCAACGACCTTAGGCTATTATTCCATTCAGTGGGATGTAGACTCATTAGATTGGAAAGATTACGGAGCAGCTTCAATTATCACTACAATTTGTGAAAATTCTCACCTTGGTAACGGCTCCATCATTTTAATGCACAATGGCGCAAAATATACAACGGAAGCCCTGCCAAAGGTTCTTGAAGGGCTAGAATCAAAAGGCTATGAACTAGTTCTTATCTCTGAGCTGATTTATAAAGACAATTATGAGATAAATGTAGAGGGCAGACAGTACATGAAAAATGAAAACAAAAAATAAACTCTAAAACTACCATTCACCACTCTAAAGCGACCGTTCACCTCAATTTTATAAAATAATAATGAAAATATGATAAAATGACTTTGTCAAAAAGTTAACACTATTTCTTAAACCAACGATATGACACTCCTGAGAGATACAACAATACAAACAATACAATTGCAAAACTTAAAAAAATGTGTGTTGACTTTGCAACTGGTGGTGTTATACTAAAAGAAAAATGAGGAGGTACCATAGAAATGAAATTTAGTAAAACATGTAAAATGATCGCAGCTTTAGCTGCGGCAACTAACTTAATTACTGCACAGGCATTTGCTGATTACTGTGCGGTTACTTTGAACAAGACGTCTGCTTATATGACAAGCAAGTATGGGGTGAGTTATAGTGACGGATTGGGTGATGATAGCTGGAAGAAGACGATTGAATTTGTCGGTGCACCTACTGTTTACTCAGGAGATGAAGCTTCAAGCATAGAGTTATCAACCTATGTTACGGTAGGATTTGATGATGGAGTGACATCTAATAAGGATTATGTTCAAATACCTAAAAGTAATGGGATGGCTACAGGTGTAACAGCATTTACATATGTAATTAACAGTTCATCAGGTGGCTCAGGTATTTCAACTACAGTAGCTTATGGTACTGCCAGTACAAAGAAGTCTGTTAAGCATCCTAGTGGATCTACTGTGAAATATTATGCTTATATTAAATTTACGGAATAAGTTATATCGTAGCTGATTTAGAAAAGATAAGGAAAATTGTATGACTAAGAGAACTAAAAAAAGAACTAAAAAAATTGTTATTATTGTATTTGCTGTAATTATTGGATTACTTGTGGCTTTGGAAATTTTTTGCGTTGCATTCAAAAAAATAAAAACATCAGCCTATATTGAAGCAGCCGACAATTTTGATAATGATAAATATTATGGATATATGGTGGAGGCGTGGGACCTCGGCTATGGATATCCTTTTAGTACAAAGTATGAGTTGTCGGTGACTCAGACCAGACATTTAGATAAAACCAGCGCAGTAGCTAATGATGCAGTCGATGTTCTGGCATTTTATAACGTTTTTGGATGCAAAGAGATATGGGTACAAATAGAATTGGCCTCAGGTGATGCAATGACGTTATATGTTGATGAAGATATGAATTTGGTTGATGCGAATGCCGAACAACAGGAGTATTATGAAAAGTATTATGATTTAATAAAAGAAGATTTTCGTGTCCTTCACGAGGTTTTTGGTGTTTTTAATGTTGACTAGGTTTTAATATTGACTAAGCCACCGGACTTACGTACGGTGGCTTATGTTTTAAGTGGGGTTATGTATGAATAAAATAAAAGCAATTATTTCTTTTGCAGTAATGCTTGTAGGAATATTGATATCCGGGGAAATGTATATATCATATATATCAGGAATATCAACGGAAAGTTATGTTGTTTTTAGTAATTCTGATATAAGTAAACTTGAACAAACTGAATATGCCGAACGTTTTAAGGACGTTGAAGCTTCACTTAAGGAAGAAGGCCTTAACTATTTTGTTACAGAAAGTAAGATGAGTAGTGATGGCTCTATAGATATTTCCGTTTTTTGTACAAACGATGTAAGAAAAGAGCTAGAAGGAAAAGGATATAAATCAGGAAATTACATAAGTATTCTGGCAGGAAAAATAACTTTTAATTATGGCACTATTGACGAATTTTTAACCAGAAAGAATCACCAGACTTCAAATAAAATATATGTTTATGGCAAAGAAACGGATAAAATTAAAAATGCTGACTTAAGTAGCAGCCTTTATTCAGAAGAGGAAATTAGCAATGCTGATTTGAAAAGCAATTGTATATTGGTATGGTGCATAGTGTTTTTTATGCTGCTTTTAATAAATGCCTTTATATGCCATTTTAAGAAAAAAGAATGGATGGTAAATATTTGTTATGGTCATCCTCTTAATAAAATATTATTAAGAGAATTGATGGGAACAGTTTTAACTGATTTAATTGTTTTTTTCGGGTTACTATTGATTTTTAATAATTATCATCTGATAAAAAACTTTGGCTTAACCTTGATTTTGATTTTCTTCATATTTTTGTTGATTGAAATCTTCATTATTTTAATTTCGGTTAATTTTATAGATTATAAGATAGCATTTAGACGTGCCGTTAGTTCAAATAAGCTGCTTGTACTTAGTTATTGTGTCAGAGTTATTTCACTCTGCCTGATAATTGTATTTGCAAGTAGTACTATTTCTGAAATTGCGACTATTATACCAATGCTTGCACAAGAGTCATTTTATGAAAAATTTAAGGGCGCAAGCCATATTTCAGTTTTTCCGGCAGAAGAAGAGCCTGATATGGTTGAAGGAATTGGTGCAGAAATGCAAATTTTAAATGGAATTTATGCCGAAAAGCTGGATGACTGGAACATAATTGACTGGGGAGCTAATGGATATGGCATAACAACATTTATTACTGCAAACAAAAATTCAGAAGAGCTGTTAAAGAAAACAATCCCTTCACTAAGTGATTATGTATTTGAAAAGGATAAGATTTATTTTATTATACCGTCAGGAAAGTCCTATATGGAAGACTGCTTAGAAGACTTACAGGAATATGTCAAGACTAGTCTTTTATATTTTGAGGAAGATACGATTAAGATTTATTATGATGAAGATGTTTCGACCTATGCATTTGATTCAATGGGTGACAATGTTTCTTCTGACACAATTGAATTTGATAATCCTGTGATAATATTCAATAACTATGACGGACTTACGGAGGAACAGATACAAAATTCTCCCTTTTTCCCATGCGTAACTCAGGCTTTATTTGCAGATGAGTCGGAGATAAATTCTTTAAAAGATGAATTTGATATTGATTATATTATTACAGTCAATATCTATGATACATACCAGGAAAGGGTTGCATTATTGAAAAAACAGTTAATGATGCTGATATTGGTTTTTATATTGGCAGTTGGTTTAGAAATAATGCTGTTGAATTGTATAATAAAAATGGAGCAAAGTATGAACTCATTGGAAATATGTGTTAGAAAGATAAATGGAACTCCTCTTAGGGCGAGATATGAAAAAATGACTTTTACAATGGTTAGTGCAATTATATTGGGGGCTTTACTTTCGAGCATAATTATCTTTATTCAGACAGAAAAATTTTCTCTGATTACAATACCGGTAGCTTTGGTGGCGGGAGCAATTGAATTTGTGGTTTTTGCCGTTCAGAGTGCAAAATGGGAGAAAAAACAGATGCATACAATTCTTAAAGGAGGGGCATTATAATGATTGAGCTTATAGATGTAACAAAAGCCTTCGGAGATTATGTTATTTATGAAAATCTAAATATAACTATTAATGATGGAGAATTTGTAATATTTTCAGGACCTTCAGGCAGTGGAAAAACGACACTATTAAATATTATCGGAGGTTTGGAGAATATTGACTCAGGACAGGTGCTGGTTGATGGCAAAGACATCACCAAAAGAAAAAATAAATTTAATTATTTTCAAACCAAGGTTGGATTTTTGTTTCAAAATTTTGCCTTGGTGGATAATAAAACAGTCGAAGAAAATTTAGATATGGTATATGACAAGGCACGAAGTGAAATGAGCTATGAAGAAGCATTGGATATGGTTGGCTTATCAAATAAACTGTCTACGAAAGTTTACAAGCTTTCCGGAGGAGAGCAGCAGCGTGTTGCCCTTGCCAGATTGTTGATTAAAAAATGTGACATAATACTTGCGGACGAGCCTACGGGTTCACTTGATGAAAAAAATGCTGATATGGTCATGAACATGCTTCAAGAGATAAATAAACTCGGCAAAACCGTCATTATGGTTACGCATGCCCAAAAGTATAAACAAATGGCTGGTCGTATCATAGATATATCTGAAGTTTCAAGAAGTGACAGACACGAACTTAAAAGTAATAAAAATGACTGATATTGTTGCTATATTAACAAGTTTAAAGCCTGAAAAATTAAATATCTTGGAGCATTTTTACAAGTTTATGTTTACATTGTGCTGAAAAAATTATATACTAAGTTCAGGTATGTATAATTTTTACGGAGGTTTAATTTGATGGATGACAAGAAAGCTAAGGATCAGTCCACAACCGATAATGCAGATAATGCAACTAAAGATTCAGAAGCAAAAAAAATAAGCAGGGTGCCGGTAATTATTGCAGCAGTAGCTTGCGTGGTAGTACTTGTGGCTACCTTTGTTTTATGCAGAGTTTTGCTCTGGGATGATGTAATGACAATGTCAGCTACAGAAATGAAAAATAACATAGATCAGACAGTAACACCACTGATTGAAGCAGCTGATGTAGATGTGGAATATTCTTACCAAAATACTACACTTACACTTGTATCAACTGATTCCTATGCAATAGTTTATAAGAGCAGTGGTCTTCTTTATCTCTACAAAGGAAGCTACAGTAGCTTAGATCTTTCAACAAAGGAAAAAATTTCAGAAGCAACTTCAAAAAATGTTTCTAAGCTTACAGGAGATGTGATTGCACAGTCAGTTACTTCCTTTATAGCAAATACATCTGAAGATTCAGTTCATCTCTATGCACGTATCGATTCAGATAACTCAACAGAAATAATTGACAAAGATGTTGCACTTTCAAACGCAGTAGTAGAGGCAAATGCAGCAGCTGTTCTTACGGAAGCAGCAGCACTTACAGAAGCAGCAACAACACCGGAAGCTGATGAAAGTGAAACAGCAGATGGTTCAGGTGACGAAGAAGAGGCAGAGGAAACCCCTACACCAACTCCTGAGGAAGAGGTAGAGGATACACCTACACCAACTCCTGAAGAAGCAGAGGAAACTCCAACTCCTACTCCGGAGCCTACAGATACTCCAACACCAACTCCTGAGGTTGTTGTAGATACTTCAAATGGTGTTGTAGTAGAAAATACCATCTGTACAGGAAGCTCCTCTGGCTGGAAACAGGCATGGGGCTTAGGAACAACTCATAGTGGTGGTACCTTTGACCCAACCCAGGTTGTAGAAGGCTCAGCCTTTGTAGTTGAATTTTCAACTGAGTCTACCGCATCACAGCCACTTGAGCTTATCTTCCAGAGCTGGTCAGATGGTGATGATAAGAACGTATGGGCAAAGATTGCACCTGCTGAGGTTGGCGATGGCGTAGCAGTATTTTTGTATGATGATATTTATGATTCCTACATAAGCGCAGGAGGAACAGATTTCTCACTCGTAGATGCAATTCAGGTAGGTGACACAGGTGATGAACTCACGGTAACAAACCTTCTTTTCTATGCAAAGTATGAGTAGACCTGATTAGAGAAATTTAAAGGAGAAGGAAAATGAGTGAAGAAGCATCAGTAATCAAGTGGAGAGACAGAAAACACTGGATGTGGTTCCCATGGTCATTTACAAAGTATGAGGTAAGAAATGACCGATTGTATATACAAAGGGGATTTTTCAAGACGGAATTTGATGAAACCCTACTCTATCGAATTGTAGATTTGAGACTGACTCGTACCTTTGCCCAGAAATTATTCGGAACAGGTACAATCACTATTTTTACAAGAGTGGACGTCAATAAAGAAATTTATCTTACAAACATTAAGAATCCTGTTGACGTAAAGGATTATCTCTCAGATTTGGTAGAAACAGCCAGAAATTCCAAAAAAGTAGTCGGAAAAGAGTTCTATGGAGGTCTGGGTGGTCCTCATGGAGTAGATTTAGACGGAGACGGAATCCCGGATGAACTGGAATTTGAAGGTAATGATGCTGATATGCATGGACATCTGTAAAATACTGATTGACTAATTTTTATCACAATTTTTAAAGTTTGTACTTATGTGATTTGCAGAAAAATTTAAAAATATGAATGATTTTTAAAAATATCATATTGACAAACATATACGTGTAATATATAACATAAGAGAAAATTAAAGACCGGAGTCGAAGCCGGTGATAATAAAAAAGCAAAAGGAGTACATCGTAATGTTAAAGAAGATTAGTGAAATTTTAGTTGAACAGTTAGGCATTGAGGACGTAGAAATTACAGAAGAAACTTCTTTCCAGGATGACCTTCACATTGATTCACTTGATTTATTCGAAGTAATCACAGCCTTAGAGGACGAATTTGAAATTGAAATTCCACAGGAAGATCTTGAGTCACTTAAGTCAGTAGGAGATGTAATTGAATATCTTCAGTCAAAAGGAATCGAAGAGTAATCTTAAATCTTAAGGAAACTTTTAATATGAAAAAGCCGGCGATACGCCGGCTTTTCTTAATGTCAAATCTTAATACCAAATCTTAGTATTAAATGCAAGTTCTGTTATTCCTCAATACTGTTAATTGTAAGCACCATATCATCGAGATAGAAAGGATTATAGAAAGAAACATTTTTTGCATTACTCTCTCCGATGGTTGTAATAATCAAAGCAGGAGTAGCAGTATTTTCAACTAAATCACCATTGTCATTTTCAATCTGACTGTTAATACATAATGTTATATCAGCTTTACATCTTGACCAGGTATAAGTATCAACCGTAAATAATCCAACCATTAAATAACCGGCATTTTTGGCTTTGACATATTCATCATGTATAATGCCACAAAGAGTAGAAAATGCCTGTTCATTTTCATCTTCAAAATCCGAAGCACTTGTATCTTTGTAATCATCATATTCAAAACCAAAAGAATTACATACATCATTTATACCGTAGGTTTGCTTAGCGCAATTGCTCCAAACAGCAAAGGTAACTGTATCACCAACTCCATTTCCAAAGTCATCCTGATAATAAGTCCAAAAATCAAAGGTTGCAGTCATGGTTGTGTCCTTATCAAGAGAAAGTCCATTATTATCATCAAGAGTCAGTGCAAATCCGGAAAATCCTAGTGAAGAAGCTTCTCTGTTTGACACCTTGATTGAATTATCACCACTGTGGCAAAGCTCGTCAGATAGGAAAAGCTCAGCGCCATTAATGACATTGTCCTCACAGACGAAATTGTTGTAGTATTCATCAAAATCATTATAGTAAATTTCAGCACCGGCTGAAACTGATGGGTAGTCGATAAAATTTCCATCTTCATCCCAGGATGCCGAAGCATTATAATATCCATCCTGAATTATCTGATAGCTCCACTCAGGAGTAGGAGTAGGCGTTACCGTAGGAGTGGGCGTTACTGTCGGCTCTGAAGTTGGGGTGGGAGTAGTGGTTGGCGTTGGTGTAACCTTATTCATGCCCGGCAGATTACAGCCGGCAAAAAGAATGCCAAAGCAGGCTGTGGCAGAAGCTAAAATAACAATTTTGCAATTAACATTTATTCTCATAATTTCCTCCAATAATACTGAAGCATCGGTGACCCAGGTAGAGTGGCTTTGTCAGGGCATTACACTAAAGCGTAGCCGACAAATTGGTCTGGGAATTTCTAATTAACTCAAAGTACTTCAGATAATATAGATAAAAGAAATAATAACATCATGCCGGTTGTTTGTCAAATTAGTGGGAGGTCTTTACATATTTTTTTATGTGTGTTAAACTGATATGGATTATATCCAGATTTTGTAAGGAGGCAACCTATGGCAAAATATACTAAGGAAGATATATACAAACTGATAGAGGAAGAAGACGTAAGCTTTATCAGACTTCAGTTCACCAATATGTTCGGCGAACTCAAAAATATGGCAGTTACTGTCAGACAGCTTGAAAAGGTGCTCAACAATCAATGTTCCTTTGACGGCTCACTAATAGAAGGCTTTACCGGAATAGAAGAGTCAATACTCTATCTTTATCCGGACATAGATACATTTCAGATTTTCCCATGGAGACCACAGAATGGCAAGGTAGCCAGATTCCTGTGCGATGTCTGCTGTGCAGATGGCAGAGCCTTCCAGGGAGATCCAAGACAGATATTAAAGAATGAATTAAAGGAAATAGAGGAATTAGGCTATTCCTTCGATATCGGACCGGAGTGCGAATTTTTCCTGTTTGATTTAGATACCGATGGAAATCCAACCAACAATACAGCAGAAAAAGGCAAGTACTTTGATGTGGGTCCAATTGATTATGGTGAAAATGCAAGACGAGAGATGGTATTTACTCTTGAAGAAGTAGGAATTGACTGCGAATCCTCCTACCATGAAAATGCACCGGGACAGCATGAAATCGACTTCAGATATAAAGATGCCCTGACGACTGCCGATAACATCGTTACCTTTAAGATGGCAGTAAAGACAGTAGCAAGGCGTCATGGACTTCATGCAACCTTCATGCCAAAGCCAAAGGAAGGCGTGGATGGCTCAGGAATGCATATAAACATGTCACTCTCAAAAGACGGCAGAAATATTTTCTATGACCCATCAGCACCTAATGGAATTAGTGAAGACGGAATGCATTTCATCGCAGGTATTCTTAAGCATGTGGAAGGAATGGCAGTACTTACAAATCCACTTGTAAATTCCTATAAGAGATTAACTCTCGGCTACGATGCACCGGTTTATATTGCCTGGTCAATTACAAATCGTTCACCACTTCTGACAATCTCAGACGCTGGCAAGCCATCTGTAAGAGTTGAACTCAGAAGCCCTGATCCATGTGCAAATCCATATCTTACCTTTGCAGCATGCTTAAGAGCCGGAATGGATGGAATCAAGAACAAGCTGGAGGCGCCGGAGATTGTAAACCGTAACATCTATGAGATGAGTGCAGCGGAATGCAGCTCCCTTGGAATCAGAACACTTCCACGTACCCTTGCTGAAGCAGTTGAGGCTTTCAAAAAGGACGAAATCATAAAGAATGTACTCGGAGACCATATTTCTGAACGTTATATCGAAGCAAAACAGAAGGAATGGGAAGAGTATAACAATAAAATATCTCCATGGGAAATGGAGACCTATTTGGGAAGATACTAAGGTTAACAATCAAAAAAGGTTCATAAATCTAAATTTGTTTATTAACTGACCTTTGACAGTAAGAATAAGGCAAAGGTCTAAACATATAACTTGGGAATAGGTAAGAAAAATGACATATTCGTTTCAGGAGGTGAGCTATGCTTAATATCATAGTAGCGTTTCCGAAAATAGAAGATGCCAATAATATAAAAAAGCTCCTTATGCGAAATGGTTATAATGTTAATCTTGTATGTAACCTTGGTGCATACGCTATAAGCAGAGCTAACGAGCTGGATGGTGGAATTGTTATATGTGGCTATAGGCTTTCAGACATGATGTATGACGAATTGGATGCCTACCTGCCAAAGGGCTTTGAAACCCTGTTGATTATCGGACCATCGAAGCTGGGCGAGTGTGCAGGCAGTGGCGTGATGTGTCTCACAACACCACTTAAGACCTCGGATTTTCTGGATACCCTTGACATGATGTCAAGAGAGTATGAAAGACGAAGAAAAAAGCTGAAGTCAATGCCAAAGCAGAGAACGGAAGAGGAGAAAAAAATATTGGCAGATGCCAAGGAACTCCTGATGGAAAGAAATAACATGACGGAGGACGAGGCTCACAGATATATACAAAAGACAGCCATGGACAGAGGGCAGAGTCTTATAGACATGGCCAGAGAAATAATGGACGGACTCAATTGTAAGCCGGAGGGCTAAGATATTCGCTTTGAGTGTGCTTTTCTGATTAGAAAGTCCGGCTTATTACTAAAGAGGAGTGTAATTAAGCTGTAAAATCAACTTTGAAAAAAGGACAAAAACAACGCTTTCCAGTGTGAGCTGGACAGTGTAATTAAGCTGTAAAATTTACTTTGAAAAAAGGAGCAGTCATGAAATTTACTAAAATGCATGGATGTGGCAACGATTACATCTACATTAACTGCTTTGACGAGCAGGTTGATAATCCGGAAGAGCTTGCAAAATTCGTAAGTGATGAGAGATTCGGAATCGGTAGTGACGGACTTATACTTATAAAGCCGAGCGAAGTAGCAGATTTCACCATGGATATGTACAACAGTGACGGAAGTCGTGGAAAAATGTGTGGCAATGGCATAAGATGTGTCGGAAAGTATGTCTATGACCACAAAATGACCGACAAAACAAAGGTTGCGATTGAAACACTTTCAGGCATCAAATATCTTGATCTCTATGTGGAAAATGGCAAGGCTGTCGGAGCAAGAGTAGACATGGGCAGCCCAATTTTAGAACCGAAAAAAATTCCGGTAAGGCTTGAAAATGCCACTAACCTCAATGCAGAGGAGAAAAAGTCAGAAGCAGTCAGCCCTATTTTGGAAAAAGAAATTTCAGTCAGCTTTAATGGAACTGACGAATTGGTAAAAATAAGCTGCGTATCGATGGGAAATCCTCATGCCATCATTTATGTAGAAGCTGCAGAAGCTGCACCGGTTCATACACTTGGACCTGTAATGGAGCACCATCCTATCTTTCCGGAAAGATGCAACATAGAGTTTTGTCAGGTGCTAAGCCGTAGCGAAGTACGCATGAGAGTCTGGGAACGTGGTTCGGGAGAAACCTGGGCCTGTGGAACGGGAGCCTGTGCAACTGCCGTAGCGTGCATACTTAACGGAAAGACCGACAATAAGGTTACCGTACATATGAATGGCGGCGATGTAATAATTGAATATGACAGAGAAAAAAACACTGTCCTAATGACAGGACCGGCAGCTACAGTCTGCGAGGGTGAGCTTTTCTGTTAATATATACGAGTAAAAAAATGGAGGCATATTATGTTTAAAGTAAATGAAAATTATCTTAAGCTGCCGGGCAGCTATCTTTTCAGCACAGTAGGCAAAAAATCAAGAGCCTATATGGAAGCAAATCCTGACAAAAAGGTAATTAAGCTTGGAATCGGAGATGTAACTCTTCCACTTTCACCATGTGTAATCGATGCACTTCACAAAGCAACTGATGAAATGGCATCAAAGGAAACCTTCAAGGGCTATGCACCGGACTTAGGCTATGAGTTCTTACGTTCAGCAATTGCAAAGGAATATAAAGGCCGAGGCGTAGATATCGCACTAGATGAAATCTTCGTAAGTGACGGAGCAAAGAGCGATTCAGGAAATATTGGAGATATCTTTGCAGCTGATACAAAAATTGCAGTTTGTGATCCTGTTTATCCTGTATATGTTGACACAAACGCAATGAGTGGAAGAACGGGAGAATACAATCCTGAGACAGGACGCTGGAGCAACGTAATCTACATGCCATGTACTGCAGAGACCGGCTTTGCACCGGAGCTTCCTGATGAAGTACCTGATGTAATTTATCTCTGCTTCCCTAACAACCCAACAGGCTCAACAATCACAAAGAGCGAGCTTCAGAAATGGGTAGACTATGCAAATGAAAATAAAGCAATCATAATCTATGATGCAGCTTATGAAGCATATATCTCAGAGGAAGATGTTCCTCACTCAATTTATGAATGTGATAATGCCTATACCTGTGCAATAGAGATGCGTTCCTTCTCAAAGAATGCAGGCTTTACAGGAACAAGACTTGGTTTTACCGTAATTCCAAAGGCAATTAAGGCTGATGGCGTGATGGTAAACAGTCTCTGGGCAAGAAGACATGGAACCAAGTTTAACGGAGCACCTTACATCATTCAGCGTGCAGGTGAGGCAGTATTCTCAGAGCAGGGCCAGAAGGAAGTAAAGGAAATGGTTGGCTATTACATGAATAATGCAAAGATTATTCGTGAGGGTCTTGTTGATGCAGGCTATACAGTAAGTGGCGGTATCAATGCACCATACATTTGGTTAAAGACACCGGGCAAGATGACAAGCTGGGAATTCTTTGATTATCTTCTTGAAACCGCAAATATTATTGGAACACCTGGCTCAGGCTTTGGACCAAGTGGAGAAGGATACTTTAGACTGACTGCTTTCGGAACCTATGAAAGCACACTTGAAGCAATGGAGAGAATTAAAAAGCTGTGATTTATCCGGAATTTTTAAAATCCAATAGTTCAATTATCGGTATTACTGCGCCCAGTGACGGACGCAGTAAACCGGTTGATATTAAAAGACTTGAAAGTGCAAAAGCACAGCTTGAGTCAAGAGGCTATTCAGTTATTGAAACTGCCTCAGTGAGAAAATCAGAAAAGGGTAGGAGTGCAGACGGAAGGACAAGAGCTGATGAGCTTATGCAGCTGATTGAGGATTCCGCCTGTAAGGGGATTTTGTGCGCCTCGGGAGGCGACTGGCTGTTTGAAATGCTGCCATTTTTGGATTATGCGAAATTTGCTGAAAATCCAACCTGGTTAGAAGGAATGTCAGATCCGACGGGACTCACTTTCACAATGACAACGATTTCAGACGTAGCAGCCGTTTACTGTGCAAATGCAGGAGAATTCGGCATGCAGCCTTGGGATGAAACCTTAGAAAATAATCTTGCCATCTTAGAGGGTAAAAATGTAATACAAAAGAGCACAGACAGCTATCAGAGCGGCTGGCTGGATTTAGAAACAGGCTATGAAGCTTACAAAAAAGATGCTAAAACCTGCTGGAAGCTGTTAAGTGCAGGGACGACTTCTAATTCAGAAGCAGATGATTTCTTAGAAACAGATAAGAGTTTAGATTTATTTAACGATTTAGAAACTGATATAAGTTTAAATGCAGAAAAAAGCAAGAATTCACTGCAAGAAATCAAATTTAGCGGACGCCTTCTTGGCGGCTGCCTTGACGTAATTGTAAATTTGTGTGGAACGAAATACGATAACGTAACTAATTTCATAGAAAAGTACAGCTCTGATGGCATTCTCTGGTACCTCGAAGCCTTTGACATGACACCTGAGCAGCTGGCCTTCTCCCTTTGGGAGCTAAAGGAGGCAGGCTGGTTCAAATATGTAAAAGGCTTTGTCTTTGGAAGACCGGCAATGCTAAAGGACGAATATTCATCAGTAACCTATGACGAAGCAATAATGTCAGTTCTTGGAGAATTTAACGTACCCGTTATTAACAACGCAGACATCGGACACAGACCACCGCACCTGACTGTGATAAATGGCGCAGTGGGCACCATTAGCTTTAATAATGGACGAGCTGAGCTTGTGACGGAGTTTATATAACTGATGAATTTATAAACTAAAGGTTATTAGAGCGCTATATTAATATAGACAGTTATATTAATCAGCAACCGGTATTCCTTTTGTAAAAAAATGCAATATTTGTCTGGAAAAAGAATTATAGAAAGGATAGCAGAAAAAAGGCATGAAATTTAATTATAATCCTAAAAGTAAACCACGACGGATTGTTTCAGCAATTCTTATTTTAATCATGCTGATAAGCTGCTTCCCACTTTATTTAAGTACGGAAAAAGTGACGACAGCAGCAACAACAAAATATGGCTATGTAGACTGTTCCTCAGGACTAAATGTACGTTCAGGAGCAGGAACCTCCTATTCAATATTAAAGGACGACTATGGCAACTATATTCAGCTTTATTCAAATATGAAAGTAACCATACTTGGAACCTCAGGAAGCTGGTATAATATAAGCTTTACTTATAATGATAAAACCTATACAGGATATGTATCATCAAGCTATGTAGATATTTATGACGGAACCTATGACAGCACCTATGCAGCACAGCTCAAGGCAGCAGGCTTTCCGACCAGCTACATAAATGCACTTTGCTATCTTCATGCCAAACATCCTAACTGGGTATTTACCCCATATAAAACAGGCTTGGATTGGAGTGCGGCCTTGGCTGCAGAAAGCAAGGTTGGAGCAAATCTTATCTCCAAAAACTCAAAAGCCTCCTGGCTTTCAACAGAGAGCGGAGCCTATAACTGGTCTACGGACTCTTATACAGAATTTGACTCCGGTGGATGGGTAGCAGCCTCAGAGGCTTTAGTTGCCTATTATCTGGATCCAAGGAATTTCCTTACTGAATATGGAATTTTCATGTTTGAAAAGCTTACCTATCATAGTAATTATCATGATGAAGCAGGAGTTCAGAATATTTTAGACGGAACCTTTATGTCAGGAACCTATGATGATACTAATACCTACGCTTCACTTTTCATGGAAGCTGCCCAGACTACAGGAGTAAGTCCATATATGCTCGCAGCGCGCGTAAAGCAGGAGCAGGGAACGAATGGTACGAGCAACAGCATCAGCGGTAATTATTCAGGCTATGTAGGCTATTATAACTATTTTAATATCGGAGCTTATAAAACAAGCACAATGAATGCAATCCAGAGAGGACTTTGGTATGCATCTCAGACTGATTCATCCACACTCAGACCATGGAATTCCATCTATAAATCCATTATGGGCGGAAGCACAATTCTTGGCAATCAGTATATAAATAAAGGACAGGACACACTCTATCTTCAGAAATTTAATGTAACCTCGACAAATACCTATGGTCATCAGTACATGACCAATGTACAGGCAGCAGCTTCAGAGGCAACAAGCCAAAAAGCAGCTTATAGTGACACAGAGGTAGCAATAGAATTTTCAATACCAATATTTAACAATATGCCATCTGCTTCATGTACAAGACCAACAGCAGACGGTAATCCTAACAGCTATCTTAAGTCACTTACGGTAAACGGAGTGAGCCTCACACCTACATTTAACTATACAACTACAAGCTATTCGGCCGTATTAGATGCAGGAACGACTTCTGTTAAAATTTCAGCAACTGCAGTATCCTCTAAGGCAACGGTATCAGGTACAGGCACAAAGACGTTAAAGACAGGAAGTAATACCCTTTATGTAACGGTAACGGCAGGTGATGGAACGACAACAAAGTATAAGCTGACATTATCTGTGCCGGCAGCAACTGCCACAGCCACACCAACGCCAACCAAGAAGGCAACCGCCACACCAACACCAACAAAGAAGCCAACCACGACGCCAACCAAGAAGCCGACAGCTACGGCTACTCCAAAAGCAGAGGAAAAGGTGACAAGCAAAAAGTATACGGTTGTAAGTGGCTATATTTATGGAGTTTCACCAAATACATCCGTTAAAACCTTCCTTAGCAATCTTACAATTACAGGAAGTACAGCAAAAAAGGTAACGGATGCCTCGGGAAATGCAAAGTCTGATTCAGATGTGGTAGGAACCAATTTTGTCCTAAAGACGGATACGCTTACCTATAAAATCTGTGTAAAGGGAGATATTTCCGCAGATGGAAAGGTAAATGTCAAGGATTTACTTAGCATTAAAAAGAATCTCCTTGGAAGTGAAAGCCTTAATCAGGCTCAGACTTATGCAGCCTGTGTAAGCGGTTCAACAAAGCCGGGAGTTAAGGATCTCCTTATGATAAAGCAATATCTGTTAGGACTAAAGGAGCTTTAACCTTAATTATGACGAATATCAAATATTATCTGAGCCGATTGTTATAGTCGGTAGAATGGAGAGTATATGTTAGAAACAGGATTTAAGCTAAAATACCTATTGGCAATATTTATACTAACGATTGTATGCCTAGTGCCACTTAAAGCAAATGCCTCAGATGTAAAAATATCTGCAGGCAGCTCGACAATAGAAAAAGGTGATACGACGACAATTACAATCAGTCTGTCGTCCTCCGATACAATAGGCGCAGTCAGATTTTACTTAAATTATGATTCCTCGGTTGTAGAGTATTCTGCATCAAGTGGAGATTCCTCCTTTTGCAATGGAGGAAACGGAACACTCGTATTTGTAGGCGATGTAATGGCTTCTTCTGCATCCTACTCTATAAAATTTAAGGGAGTAGGAGCAGGAACAGCAAGTCTTAAGATAAGCTACGATTCAGGAGATATACTTGATGCTGATTATAATGACATGTCAGTAAAGACCTCATCCGGAAGCATAACCGTAAATACTCCACGTGAAGCTGATAAGGATTGTACTCTCTCATCCTTAAAGGTAGGAGAGGGAACACTTGAACCTGCTTTTTCAGCTGATACAACAAGCTACTCAATCAGTGGAACACTTGCAGCGTCAGTAACTGAACTTACAATCAGTGCTAAAGCAAAGTCTTCTTACGCAACGGTAAATGTCAAAGGAAATGATATTAAAGCCGGAGACAATACAGTAAAAATTATTGTAACGGCAGAAAACGGAGATACCAAAACCTATACGATAAGTGTAAATCGTGCAGAGGCAACTCCGACTCCGACTCCTTCACCCACTCTTTCGCCAACGGAAACTCCAACTCCGACGGAGACACCAATTCCGACGGATACACCGACTCCGACGGAAACTCCGGTTCCAACAGAAGGAATTAAAGTAAAGGGCGGAAGCTTCTCTCTCGGAGCTGATACAGTGCTTACGGTGGATGGAGCAGAGCTTACAATAGAAGAGAAAATAACGGCAGAGCTTCCGGCAGGCTATGAACTGTCTTCCATGACAATTTCAGGTCTGACAATTGAAACGGCTGTACTTACAGATGGAGATTTAATTCTGGTACAGCTTTCAGATGGCTTGCTCTATGTTTATAGCGAAAACGAGCTGCTTTATCCATATCTTACAATAGGAACCCTTGCCAGAAGCTTTGAAATAATAGAAGCTCCTGAGGCTCAGATACCTACAGGCTATTATCTCTCAGGCTTTGAATCAGACGGAGTTACTTATCCAGCCTACAGGCTTCAGGCTGAGGATGAATTTTGCCTGATTTATACAGCTGGAGGTAACTGGTATAAGTATGATACGGTTGAAGGTACAGCCCAGAGATATGTTGCCGCCGGTGATGAGGCAGTAGTAGTAACTACAATCGTGACTCAGGCGACAGACCGGACGACACCTGCTTATACTTCAAATGTGGCAACGGACGGCAAAGCCGGTTCTTCATCTAATGGCCAGGCAATTGTGAGAATGGTCATTACAATAATAGTTTTTCTGCTTGCAGTACTGTTCATGGTGCTTTATGTAATGGAGAGAAATAAAAATCTTAATTTCATAGAAGCTGAGAAGGCTGACAGAGAAGAAGTTAGATCAGACAAGCTATATGAAAAAGCAGAGGAAGCAGAAGTTAAAGAGCCTGAAGACGCTGAGAACGTAGGAGCAGAAGAGGTTGGAGACGCTGAGGACGTAGGAGCAGAAGAGGTTGGAGACGCTGAGGACGTAGGAGCAGAAGAGCTTGAAAATCCCGACCGTGTATTTCCGGAAATACTCGAAGCCCTGAATGCACAAAAAACTGCTCAGGATGAATCAGATGCTTCAGATACTGAAAATTAAGTTTTGATTAAGAAACATAGAAAAGATTTTATAGACGGAAAAAAACCTCCGACAAAGCGGAGGCTCTTCCCAGAAAAGTTATTAATAATGTATTTAGCCGGTAAAACCGGCACAATAATCGTAATGCCTAAGCACTACGATTAAAGTTCAGATAATAAAGGACACCGCGAGGTGTCCTTTTATTATGCCGTAAGGCATATCATATTTATTATAATAAATTAGATAACCTTAACATTAGCAGCCTGCGGTCCCTTATCTCCTTCGACAACCTCGAATTCAACAGCTGCACCTTCGTCAAGAACCTTGTAGCCGTCCATTACAATTGCTGAAAAGTGAACGAAAACATCATTACCCTCTTCATCAGTAATAAAACCGAAACCTTTCTTTCCATTAAACCACTTAACTGTACCCTTTTTCATAAGAATCCTCATTTCTGTATCGCTATAAAATTAGAACTACAAAGTGGTGAACGATACTGACACCCAATCTTTACTTTCAAAAATGATACACCAGTTTCGGTTTTTTTGTCAACGTCATAAGTCGGCTAATTTTTACATTAAAACGGCTAAAAATTACATTACGAGCTAATTTTTACAATGTCAGTTGTAAAAACGTGTTGAGATAAAGGCGTTTTAGGACTTTTTATGTCATTTTCTGTAAAATGGAAACAGGAAAAATGAATAATTAATCTCAGTAATTTAGATTATCCGTGGTGACAAAAGATAGTATTTGTGATAAACTTGTCTCAAAACGTAAAAGCTAACGAAAACCGGCTAAAGTTATTGAGTAATCATCAAAAATCAAAGCAAAATTGGCGAATAAAGCTGTTGCTTACAATAAGTGAAGCTGTTACTGACAATAAGTTAACCTTATCTGAAAAGTCCCCCGCTTCTTAAGCGGGGATGTTACCCCTAAAAGTCTAGCTTTTGGGGTAACATGACTTTTCAGCATCAGTAG
>CAZVBH010000016.1:17561-32535 GCA_964625275.1 uncultured Lachnoclostridium sp. | reverse complement strand
AGGCTCTTATCAGCTCTTTGCTCCTTCTTTTTCCTAAATACATCATCGAGGATGAACAATCCAGGTAACATTTTTTGTCTTTTAGAGCATCGAGGGCTCTGTCATAGAGAAGCCAGCCTCCAAAATGTGCTGCAATTATTGTAAGTCCCGGAAATTCATCTATGACTTTTGCAACTCTTTCCGGATTATCATAATCAAATCTGTAATCTCCACAATGAATCATAAGTGGAAGTCTAAGTGCTCGAATCGTATCATAAATTGGGAACATTCTCTCATCGTCAACCTTAAACCCCTGTGAATCAGGATGAATTTTGATACCCTTTATTCCACTCTTAAAAATTCTCTCCAACTCCTTCTCTGGCTCTTCATAGTCGGGATGAATTGAGCCAAAGGAGTCAATTTCCTCATAATTTTCCTGAAGTGAAAGTGCAAAATCATTAATTGATTCAACATGCTTTGCACTCTGTGCTACGGAAAGTGCTACAAAATGATTGATTCCTGCTTCCTTGCAGTCATTAATTAAGGTATCAGCCTTTCCATCACAATCAATTTTTATTGTATAATTATCTGAAACACTTTCTATTGCCTTCTCCCTGATTTTTTCAGGATAGATATGTGCATGAAAGTCATAAATATCCATTTGTTCTACTCCATTTCCTTATTTATCATTTCAACCTCTGGCAGCTCCTACCGCCAGCTTAAGGCAACCGATAATTCCCTGGTCGTCGCCAAGTCCCGCCGGCACAATATAGGTATCCATATTTTCGAGTGGCTTTGTTACGAGATAGCCTCCAAGATAAGTCTTTGTCTTTTGCCTTATCAGTGGAAAAAGCTTTTCTACATGCATGACTCCTCCGCCTAAGATAATTCTTTCAGGAGATACCAGCATGATTATGTCGGTAAGTGCCTGGGCAATATAATCTGCCTCAAGCTCCCACACTTCATCTCTGTCTAAGAGTTCACCTGCAGGCAGTCCCCAGTGCTGCCTGATGGCAGTTCCACTTGCAAGTCCTTCAACGCAATTATCATGATAACCGCAAACACTCTTGGCATTATCACCTTTTCTTCTATTTAGGAGAACATGACCTGCTTCAGGATGAAGCATGCCATGAATAATTCGGCCGTCCACCATTATTCCGGCACCAACTCCTGTTCCTATCGTAACATAGACAAGATTTGAAAGTCCCCTGCCGGCACCCAGCCAGGCTTCGCCTATACAGGAGCCTCCTACGTCAGTTTCAAGTGCCATCCTGCAATTAAGCTCTTTAAGGCTTCCTAAGATATCAAAATATCTCCAGTCAGTCTTAGTTGTTTCGAGAATTTTTCCATAATTAGGAGAAGCCTTATGAACCTCCACAGGTCCAAAGGCGGCAACTCCAAGTGCTTCGATATTTTTGTCTTTAAAATAAGAGACTATTTTCTGCATGGTCTCCTCCGGCTTTTCAGTCGGAATTTTAACCTGCTCATAAATTTTACCTGTTTCATCACCAATGGCACAAACCATCTTCGTTCCACCGGCCTCAAGTGCACCTAAAATCACAATTGTCCTCCTAAAAAACTATATCTGAGTAAAATCATTACTGTAATGACGCTCCCCTATGCTAAAGCATAGGGGTTTCTGTTGCCTGCCTTACCTATGGCAACCTAACCATCTGTATATTCAGTCTAAACTTAGCGAAAAGCTGTATTACGACACCTAAGCCACATAAAAACCATTACACAGATCAACTGACTTTTCAGCTTCCATAAACAGAAAAGACCTTGAATTCTTTAGAATCTCCCCTGAGAATTTTAATTTCCTTTGTGCCCGGATTCATGTCAAAGCAGTTTTCTTCAAAAAGGCAGTCTCCGTCAATGCCCTCAATTATCACATTTTTTGCATAGCTCTTAGCTGTCACAAATATGCTACCATCCTTTTTCTCAACGGTAATTTCAGGATTAATAAAATTAAAATGCTTTGGCTGCGTAAAAATTGTTGAACCATAAGAAACCACTTTACCATCTACATAAAATTCATAATAGAGGTAATTATCAAAGATTGCTGCTTCTGGTATTTCCATTTTTTCAAGCCAGATACCATCATAGGCAGGAACCGTAAGCTCGGTCACCACATCCTCCGATACCTTTTCACCAGATGCATTTCTTAAGCTTGCAACAACTTTTCCTTTAACCGGTTTGGAGGTCTCATTTGCAACATGAAGACGTCCTGAAAATTCAACCGTTTTTGGCTCAAGAATACAATAAGGTCTGGCCATACATTCTCCAATATCCTCACAGGAAATATGAATGGGCTCAAAAATTTTCTTTTCCATGTAATGAAGAGCCTTCCAGCGTCCAAAATAATCTATTGAAGCCCAGCTTGCAACCGGCCAGATGTCATTGAGCTGCCATACTATCGTACCCATACATTTGCCACGATTTCTTCTAAAATGCTCAACACCCATTCTTATTCCTTCAGCCTGAAGAAGCTGAGAAAGATAGAGAAGCTTTGAGAAGCTCTCAGGATAGAGATAGGTATCGCCGAGATACTTCATGATTTTGCCATTTGCGGCAGGATTCCTCTGATGCATTTCCATTATACGTGAAAAAATATTTTTGTCAGCAGGAAGTGCGAAGGTATCTATCGTCTTTTCAGATGGAAAAGACTGGAAGCCGAACTCTGAAACATAAGAAAACATGTGCTTTCTATAGTCAGTAAACGGTCTTTCACCATGCCAAACATCCCAATAGTGAGTATCACCCTTTGCAGGATTCCATGGATTGTCATAATTTCCGCCTGCCGAAGGACTTGATGGCCAATAGAATGCCCCTGGATCAAACTCCTTGACCAGCTTAGGAATTATATATTCAAATATTTTAATATAATCATATTTTTGCTTGATGGATGGCTTCCAGGCTCCGTCAAGAGTCTGAGTTTCCATCTCATTATTACCGCTCCAAAGAGCAAGACAGGCATGATGGCGAAGACATACAATCACCTCTGAAATTTCTTCGGTAATGTTTTCCTCAAACTCGTCATCCAGCTCATAATTTGCACAGGCGAACATGAAATCCTGCCATACAAGTATTCCAAGCTCATCACAGATGTCATAGAAATAATCATCAGGATAGTAACCGCCACCCCAAACTCTTATTGTATTGTGACCTGCAAGTGCAGCATCCTCTAAAAGTCTGCGGGTTCTGGCTTCATTTATTCTGCCAAAAAGGTTATCCTCCGGAACATAGTCCGCACCCATTGCAAATACCTTAATTCCGTTTACCTCATGAGCAAAGGTTTCACCCCATTCATTAGCTTCCTGATTAACGGTCATTGTACGAAGACCTATTCTTCTGGTCCAGACATTTTTAGCATCACCATCTACATAAAGCACTGCCTTTACTGTATAAAGAGGCTGGTTACCATAACCTCTCGGATACCAAAGTAAAGGATTATCAATAATGATTCCACCATCCTCTTCCTGACTAAAAACAGTTCCATCAGGTGCAGTTACTGTTACGACAACCTCTGCTTCATAATCAGAAGCCGCAGCTTCATTAGAATATTCAGCAATTTGTGCTTCAAATTCCAGATAAACTCTGCCTTCATCATGTATCTGTGTAATATAAATGCTTTCAAGCTCTGCTTTATTTATTGCAACGATTTCTACATCACGATAGATTCCCGCATCCGGGAGACGTGGGCCCCAATCCCATCCAAACATACAATGTGCTTTTCTGAGATGAGGGAAGCCCTCCATGCACTCATGGGAACCGCCCGTATAGCATTTTTCATTTTCTTCTTTTATATATTTTGTCGGTGAGTGAAGTACAATTTTTAAGCTGTTTAGTCCTTCTTTTCCACAGCTCTTAAGTGAAAAATCGTAGCTTTTATGCATGTTGCAGACGCTTCCAAGTAGTGTGTCATTAACATAAATATCACCTAAGGTGTCAACACCATGAAGGCGAAGGATACACTCATCTGAGCTAAGCTCGTCATCTGAAAGAGAAAATTTCGTTTCGTATTCAAAGTCATTTTCCATAAGCTTAAGACATTTAAGCTCATTGTCCCTGTAAAACGGATCAGGCATGAGTCCTAAATCCAAAAGTGTGCCATAAACAGTGCCCGGTACACTGGCCTTTAACGGCTCATTCTTTATTCCAAATACATTATCCCCAATTATTCTTAACGACCATTCTCCTGAAATGCTTCGCTTAGTATTCATTAAAATTTCCTTTCGTCACCCTATTTATATTTTGTAAATAAATTTTATAAAAGCTTGTTAATTAGCTTATACTTTCTTTTCCAACAGCTATTTTGTATTTCCATAAATCATTTTCATAAGAGCATCACTGCTGGTTGCAAGTCCGTCAGTAACTCTGTAGATTGCTTCATCAACGCCATACATAGAAATCATTGCAATCACATAAATAAATGAAATAACAAAAACTATTGCAACTGCAATTACCAGACCTTTTGCAAAATTTTTTCTTTCCCTTGAACCATTTTGTCCGAAGGCCCACCTACAGGTAATGATTATCCAGACTATCATCAATAAAGGATAGCTGTAGGCAAATACCGTAAAGAGAAAGTACATGGTCCACTGCAATACAGTCATGGTCTGACCTGTACCATTTGGTCTTCCGGCAGCAGCACCATTTCCTCTTTGATTAAAGCCTTCATTCGCATTAGCTCCGTTATTGTAAAAACCGGTTGTCCCATTGTCATTAGGGCCGGCAGCTCCATTATTTCCATTATAACCGGTTTCATTCTCATAAGGATTAAATCTAAAAGCATTTCTACCGGCAGACGAATTTCCTGAAGCCTTGCGTTCTCTGAAGCTATAGCCACAGTAAAAACAGAAATTATTTTCATCGCCATTTTCTCTTCCACATGATGGGCATTTCATATTTAATTACCTCACATTTTTTCTAAATCTAAATATACTCAAGATATTAATATATTCAAGATATTAATATACAGATTCTAGTAATAATCAAATCTTTTCATAGTGTACCACAAATTTGGCATACTTCCTATAACAAATTCTATAAAAAATCTCTAAATCTTATCATTTTGGCAATAGAATTCCTTTCCTTTTAGCAATAGGTCTTTTATTTTTATAATATATATGATATATTAAGGGGTACGAATTTCAAATTCATCGGGGATGGTGTAATTATGTTTATCAAGGATTCAGTGGATAATCGTGGACTTAACATTATCATCGTAGGCTGTGGCAAGGTAGGCACAACGCTTACTGAGCAGCTTATTAAGGAGGGTCACGACATTACCATTATAGACAAAAATCCAGAGAGAATATCTGCCATTACTAATCTTAATGATGTAATGGGCATCGCAGGAAATGGTGCAAGCTACAGTGTTCAGGTTGAAGCCGGAGTCAAAAATGCAGATTTACTTATTGCAGTTACTGAGTCTGACGAGCTCAATCTGCTTTGCTGTACGATAGCAAAGCAGGTGGCGGACTGTTCTGCCATTGCAAGAGTCAGAACTCCTGATTACAGTGCCGAGGTCGGCTATCTCAGAGACAGACTTGGTCTTGCAATGATTATAAATCCTGAGCTTGAGGCTGCTACAGAGGCTGCAAGAATTTTATATCTGCCAAGTGCCTTAGAGGTCAATTCTTTTGCACATGGACAGGCAGAGCTTATTAAATTCAAGATTCCTGAGGGTAATCTTCTCGACGGCATTACACTTATTGAGCTTAACAAAAAGCTTTCTACCAGCTTTCTTATCTGTGCACTTGAAAGAAATGGTGAAGTCATAATTCCTTCCGGTAATACCTGTCTGGAAAAAGGCGATGTTATCTCCTGTGTGTGCGCAAGAAAAACAGTAAGAGCCTTCTTAGCAGAAATTGGCTTCAATACAAAGCCCGTAAAGGATACCATGATAATCGGTGGCGGACGAAGCGCCTACTATCTTGCTCTTCAGCTTCTGAACATGGGTGTTTCCGTTAAAATCATCGAGCATGACAGAGCACGTTGTGAAGAGCTGAGCATTCTTCTTCCAAAGGCAACCATCATCAATGGTGACGGAACTGATGAAGAGCTTCTCAAAGAGGAGGGAATTGAAACCGTTTCCTCAATTGTTGCGCTTACGGGAATTGATGAGGAAAACATCCTCCTTACCATGTATGCAAGACAGATTTCACAGGCTAAGGTAATTACAAAGGTTAATAAGATTAATTTCAAGGGACTGATTAGTTCCCTTGACCTCGGAAGCGTTATCTATCCTAAGTATATTACCTCGGAAGCAATCATAGCCTATGTACGTGCAAAAAGTGCTTCTGTCGGCAACAATATTGAAACTCTCTATCATATGTATGATCACAGGGTTGAAGCAATTGAATTTACAGTTGAAGCCGGTTCACCGGTAACCTTTGCTCCTCTTATGAATCTTAATCTTAAAAAAGGAATTTTGATTTCGTTCATTAACAGAAATGGTCAGATTATCATTCCTTCAGGACATGATATGATTGAAGCGGGCGATACCGTAATGGTAGTAACAAAGGATTCGGGCTTCAAGGATATAAATGACATTCTTGTCAAATCCGGAAAGAAATAACGGAGGAAGACATGAATACATCAATGATACGTTACATAATCGGTTATCTTTTAAAGACAGAAGGTATTCTCCTCCTGCTTCCCTGCATTATTGCAGCATATTTTCATGAGACAACCGGATTTTATTTTTTGGGAATTGCAGCACTTTGCTTCTTCTTGGGACTGCTTCTAAACATAAGGAAGCCGGAAAGCACTGTATTTTATCTTAAGGAAGGCTGTGTTGCCACTTCTCTTTGTTGGATTGTACTAAGTATTTTCGGCTGTCTGCCATTTTATATTTCAGGACAGATTCCTTCATTTACAGATGCACTTTTCGAAACCATCTCCGGATTTACTACAACCGGAGCAAGTATACTAAGCGAAGTGGAATCACTTGACAAGTGTATGCTTCTATGGCGAAGCTTTACTCACTGGATTGGTGGTATGGGTGTTTTGGTATTCATCCTTGCAATCATCCCACTTAGTGGCGGTTCAAACATAAATCTTATGAAGGCTGAAAGCCCCGGTCCGTCAGTAGGAAAGCTCGTTCCTAAGATGATGTCAACAGCCAGAATTCTTTATCTTATTTATTTTGGCATGACTATACTGGAAATGATACTTCTTCTCGTTGGCAAAATGCCACTTTTTGATTCGGTATGTACTGCTTTTGGTACTGCAGGTACGGGTGGTTTTGGAATTAAGAATGACAGCATCGCAGGCTACAGCATCTATCTGCAATGGGTTATCACAATTTTTATGATTCTCTTCGGTGTTAATTTCAATGCATATTATTATATCATTTTCCGTCAGTTCAAAAAGGCTGCTGCAATTGAAGAGGTCAGATACTACTTTGGAATCATAATTGCTTCGTCAGCTTTTATTGCCTGCAATATAGTGAACACTGTTGGAAGCATAGGCAAGGCCATAACAGATGCCTCCTTCCAGGTAGCCTCAATAATTACAACAACAGGATTTTCGACAGTTGACTTTAACGAATGGTCTTCTTCATGTAAGGCCATACTTGTTCTTCTTATGTTCGTAGGCGCATGTGCCGGAAGTACGGGTGGCGGTATTAAGGTTTCCAGATTTATTATACTGATTAAATCTGTATTCAAGGAAATCACTACATATCTTCATCCTAAGAGCGTTAAAAAGATAAAAATGGATGGTAAGCCGGTTGAACATGAGGTGGTACGAGCTGTAAATGTTTACTATATCACCTTCACACTTGTTTTCGTGGCTTCTATGTTCATTGTTTCACTTGAAGGCTACGACCTGGTTACAACCTTTACTTCAGTGGCTGCAACCATAAATAACATTGGTCCAGGACTTGAGCTTGTCGGTCCTTCTGCTAATTTTGGTTTCTTTAATATCATAAGCAAATATGTTCTGATGCTTGACATGCTGGCAGGACGATTAGAGCTCTTCCCTCTGCTGATACTTTTCCAGCCTGGACTTTGGAAGGAAACATTTATAATCAATCGACGCAAGAAGGCTTTGAAAAAACGTAAATAAAAGAAGCATAAAAAGTGTAAAAAGACCGCAGCTAATAGCCGCGGTCTTTTCATTATTTTTATTAATAATTTTTTATTAAGATTCTAAATTATTTCTTTTTCTTCTTTGAAGCTACTACAATAACAATTGCAACAACTACAACAACTGCAATTACAATACCAACGATTAAGCCTGTATTAGAAGAATCATCTGTTGTGCTTGTTGTTGATGAAGAGTTTGAAGTTGAATCTGCTGCAGGTGTAGCAGTAGCTGAAGCTGTGTCATCTGCTGCTGGAGTTACTTCTGCTGAAGTATCATCTGTTGTAGCTGAATCATCTGTTGTATCAGCTTCATCTGTAGTATCTGCTTCATCAGCAGGAGCTTCTTCTTCCTTACCTACAAGAGTAACATCTTCAGTATCTTTGTCATGGTCAAGACCGGCAACTGTGAAGTTAATTGTGATGTCTGAAGGCATTGATGAGAAATCAAAAGTATTTCCATCGCCATAGCAGTTGTATGCACAATAAGTAAGTACATCTGCATCAGACTTCTCAAGTGTATAAATTCCAAGATAATCAGGTGACTGATCCTCTAATTCGCTTTCGTCAAGCTGATAAACAAGCTCTCCGTCGAAAAGAACTTCCATGTAGCTTAAGTAACCCGGTGTATAATCATAAGTTGCTCCATCATAATCGATTGTTGTATCAACATAAAGCATGTTGAAGCCGTCATCATTGTTAGCCTGTGACCAATCAATTCCTGAAACACTTACTGAGTAGTTACCATTTCCATCTATTGTTGCATTTGTGAAAGTACAAGGAAGAATTGCTGCATCCTTATCATTCCACCAAATCATACCTTCATCATAAGTAAGGCCTTCAGGAAGATCTGTTCCTTCAAGACCATAGCTATCACTATTCCAAGGGTCTCTGAAGGTATAAGAAGTTGTCTGAATTCCTAAATATGCTGTAAAATCTTCTGCTGATGCAATACCGAAGGCTGCAATTGCTGCGGCACCAAGTACTGCTAATTTTGTAAAACGTTTCATTACGTTTCCTCCTCTAAATAAAAAATCTTTACTTTTCCCTTGAGATAATATATCTCAAAAGCACATAAGGGGATTCTACACTAACTTGTTTATTGATTCTATTGGTATTATGCACAATTTTTTTCTTCATTTTTGGTATGTTTGCACATAGAACTAATTTGTAAAGGCTTTTTTCTATACTTTAGATGAACTTTTAGTATTTTTAGAAGTCACTTATTACTATTTAACCTTATCTGAAGTGGCTTTAAGGTTATGAGCAAGTAGCGAAGCGTACCCAGAATATCCGTTTTGATCCTTATCTAAAAATTCCTCGCTTATTAAGCGGTGGACTTTTTCAGCAACAGTTACTAAGACAACTTCTAAACAAAAAAGACCGGCCATAAGCTGACCGGTCTTAAAAAATTACATTAGATAAGTTTAATTTACTAAGAGCTTTACTCTTTGCAAATTAATTCTTTTGGCTCTTTGTGGTTCTTTTTTAGCCCACAAATTAATTAGCCTCTAGCCTTCTTTGTAAGAACTACACCTGCAAGTGCAACAAGTGCAAGAGCTGATAATGCAACTACTGATGTTGAATCACCTGTTGTAGCTGAGCTGTCTGTTGTAGCAGGAGCTGTTGTATCAGCTGATGAATCTGAAACAGATGAATCATCTGATGATGTATTTGCTTCTGTATTTGCTGCATCAGTATTTGCTGTTGTATCATCTGAAGCTGCTGCGCTGTCATCAAGACCTGCAACTGTGAAGTTGATTGTGATTTCTGAAGGCATTGATGAGAAATCAAAAGTATTTCCATCGCCATAGCAGTTATATGCACAATATGTAAGTACATCTGCATCAGACTTTTCAAGTGTATAAAGTCCAAGATAATCCGGTGACTGATCCTCTAATTCGCTCTCATCAAGCTCGTAAACAACGTCGCCATCGAAGAGAACCTGAATATGAGAGAAATAACCAGGTGTATAGTCATAAGTTGTACCATCATAATCAATTGTTGTATCAACATAGAGCATATTGAGGCCACTATCATTGTTAGCCTTTGACCAGTCAATTCCTGAAACACTTACTGAGTAATCACCATTTCCGGTAATTTCTGCATTTGTAAATGTACATGGAAGAACTTCTGCATCATTGCCATTCCACCAAATCATGCCTTCATCATAAGAAGTAAGTCCGTCAGGAAGTGAAGTTCCTTCAATACCATAAGCATCACTATTCCAAGGATCTCTGAAGGTATAAGAAGTTGTCTGAATTCCAAGATAAGCTGTAAATCCATCTGCTGATGCAATACCAAAAGCTGCAATTGCTGCTGCGCCAAGTACTGCTAATTTTGTTAAACGTTTCATTATTTTTCCTCCTCTAAGTCAAATAATCTTTTTTAGCAAACTACTTTAAATACTTAATAATGTACTTAAAGTGCATATATGTAGATATTACACCAATTTCAATTTCTATTCTATTGGGATTATGCACAATTTTTCTGCCTAATTTTTGGTAGTTTTCCACAACCCGCCCCGCCTTTTGGACCAGTTTTGCACCTATTACCACAGACTTTTCACTGGTTTTTTATTTATTTTCTTTCAAGCATATGCTTTTGAGGTCTTATTGTCAGATTTGTGACCACCACACCATCCGGGGCTTCTATCACTTTCTTTACTGCTTCTGCGATATCCTCTGCGCAAAGCGCTGCTGCCGGGTTGTCTGAGGCTGCTTTAAAATCTGCATTTCTATAAAGCGCAGTATCGGTCATGTCAGGATGAATATTTATGACTTTTATGCCACATTTTCTGCACTCTTCAAAAAGGCTGTCTCCAAAGCTGGAGAGACCTGCCTTTGTGGCACCATAGGCACAGCCATGAGTATTTACCTTGTGTGCGGTAACTGATGAAATATTTATTATCATTCCACCTCTTTTTTTCATATCCTTAAGCATTAAGCTGCTTAAAATCATCGGTACCTCAAGATTAACGGTTACCATTTCATGAATCTGTTTAGGTGTAATGTTATCATGAGTGCCATAGTAGGCACAGCCCGCATTATTTATAAGAATATCGAACTCTCTGTCTGCACGAAGCCTGCTGACTAAAGACTTCAGACCGGTTACATCAGTAAGGTCATAAACTATTTTGTGCAGGGTGCCTGTTTTTTTATGTTCGACTTTGTTACTTTTAGCTGCATTTAGACTATCAAGACTATTTTTAATTGCATAAAGACTTCCAAGAACAGTATTATTTTCATTTGCATGAAGACTCGTAATAACATTTTCAACTGCATTAAGTTCTTCATCAACTGTAATATTTTCAGATTCAAAGCTTCTTCCTATTCCATAAACCTCGCAGCCTGATTTTACAAGAAGCTCGCTGATTGCTTTGCCGATTCCAGATGAAGCACCGGTTACAAGAACCTTCTTATCCATTTTTACCTCCTATTTTGCGCCAAGCTGTTACTCCCAAACGAAAAGTTTCTCAGCAGGATATTTTTCAAGCAGCTTGGATTTAATAAATCCGGTCATTTTTTCCAGCTTATTTTCGTCAAAGGTACAGATTCCATTCTTAATTTCATAAGGATAGGCAGTGAGCGGTGAAAGTCGTACCTTCTGCATTGCCTTAATAAATTCTTTGCTTACCCTAAAGCTGCCAATACTTATATCCTGTACCTTGTCCATATTGGGGCCTGCCAAAATATCGTCAAGCATATTTCCATAAACCGATTCAAAATTCTTTACGGGGATTACCGGATCAAAGCAAAGTCTGGTTTTGATTCCCAGCTCCAGCGAACGATAAACTGCACTTTTTCTGCTCTCGTAAGAGGAAGCGCCATGTTCATAAGCTGAAGCTATCTCTGGTGGAGAAATAGTATAGGCCATTACCACATTGTCCGGTATTTTAACCTTGTCAAAAATAGTAAGTGAGCCACACTTTGTCCTTATTTCTATTTGAACGCGCGGATTCCCGGCTGCATAGTCACACCACTTTGTCACAAAGCCTGTCAAAGCTTCAAAGGCCAAAAGGTCTGTATCGTAAGCGATGCTTAGTGTGATAGCTTTTTCACTTGTCAGTCTGTCAATTTCCTTGAAGTAATCCTCTATGTTCACAAAGATAACTATGTTACCTGAAGGATACATTCCCTGGAGGTAACAATATTCGCAGTCATAGAGACAGTTTTTTATCTGCGAGGTATAGTAAAAGCTGTCACTTCCAAAGTCCTGGCAGGTTCTTGCCCCGTCAAATACCAGCTCCCCTTCATTAATTGCAATAATGAGGGATTGGTCTCTTTTTTGAGCCGCAAAGCTCTGACCTCGACGGTTAAAAACATCCTTATAATGATGAATTTTTATTATTGTGCTCTCCGGAAATTTTGCAAGAAGCTTTTTAGTTCTTTCATTAGAAAGAGCCTTTTCCTCGACGTAAATATGTTTAAACATAGTTGTCACCCTATTATTCTTTCCCTAAAATTAATTAAGAGCTCTTTGCCTTTTTTTCTCACAACCGGCTCCGTCAGATTATACTCATTCAAGAATATCTCAACAAAGGCCAAAGCATCTTCAAAGGCAAGCTCACGATAGAGAAGTAGCTTGTAAATATCAGATTTCATTGTCTCAGAAGCGGAAAAAAGTTCTGAAAGCCTGTCTGCAAGCCTTGAAAGCTCTAAATCAGATTTCAGGTTTTCTTTATCTGATTTGTCAGAGGCTTTTTTTAGTTCTTCTTTACTAATAAGTTCATTTATAAATTTTAAAATTAATTCCGTAACTGCAGGTGAAGGATATATATTTATCATACCTTCCGCTAAATTCGGCTTTATCTCAGATGAAGAAATTTTCTTATTATCATCACCTGTCATGCTTGAGATTTTACTGATTGCTCTTCCCTGAATGCAAGCATCTTTGATATTTTGACTGCCTCCGGCTACACTACTTTCATCTGACACATCTTTTGATAATTTGCCTGTATGAACTCCGTTATCTGTAACATATTTTAAGATAAAAATGTTCTCCTGTGAAAAATGTCTTTCTGCCACCTGATAAACCGAGGCTGCTTCCATATCATATAAACGACAAGTGGCAGAGGTTGCTGACTCTTCTCTTTCTAATAATTTCAAATCCTCTGCGATGGTAGAGGTTGATGACTCTTCTCTTTCCAACAATTTCGAATTTTCTGCCACGTATGGTACAGGTACTGTAAATACTTCTGCTTCAGGTGCAATTAAAGCATCTGCATAAATCATGTCCGGATAAAAGGTTCTGCCTGATGGTGTTTCAGTAAGCTTATTGCAAAAATACAAGCCGGTCATTCCGGGGGTTCCTGCGGCAGAGCCAAAATTTATAAAGGTATCACTCTTCTTTATCTCCATTACGGAAAGAGTCTCCGATAGGCAGATAGCTGAGGTCAGATTTCCTGAGCCTGTGAGAATAAGAAGGGCATCTTCATTTTTAAAGATATTTCTGCAATATTTTCCGGCTGCCTTTATATCACCAGCAGGCTTTAACTGTAAATTTTTAATCAGAGGCTCTGCCTCTTTGTATAAAGCACAGGATATGTAAATCACTTTGCACCTTCCTTAAGTATTCATTGTAAAAAAAGCGGAGAGAAAATCCCTCCGCTTAAGTTTATTTTTCTTAAAATTTATTTTTGCTACTAAAAGCATTAAAGTCAAGAAGTAATTCTCATTAATAATAAATCCCATAATGGATTTCTTTGTTTAATAAATTACAATTTCCAAGAAAGATATTGTATTATTTCAAGAAATTACATCTTCTCAAGAAGGCTCTTATAGAATTCTACATAGTCTTCTCTGCCATCGCTGATGAAGCCGATAGCGTCACGTGGATGCTGATTGAGTGTACCAGTAAGGAGATATGAAAGATCATAGCCCCAGGTGCATGACTTCTTCATATCATTCATGTAATTCTGAGCAAACTGAATTACAGGGAAGATATTGTACTTTGGATTTCTAAGGAATGAAAGAAGAAGCTCCATGTTACAATTTCCTGCGCCACGTCCCATACCACACATAGTTGCATCACCAATGCTTGCACCAAGTGTAAGTGCTTCCATTGTATTTGCGAAAGCGAGCTGCTGGTTATTGTGAGCATGAACTCCGATATACTTGCCATACTTTTCTGCTACTTCAAGATACATCTCTGTGAGTGCTCTTGTGTTGAGTGGATAGAATGAGCCATAGCTGTCTACGATGTAGATGCAGTCTACAGGGCTTTGTCCAAGAAGCTCGAGAGCCTGCTTAATCTGAGACTCTGTTACTGTTGAAACAGCCATGATGTTACAGGTTGTCTCATAGCCTTTATTGTGAGCATCTTCAATCATTTCGATTGCTGTTGGAATCTGATGAATGTAGCAGGCAACACGAATCATGTCGATTGGGCTTTCATTCTTTGGATGAATGTCATTTTTGTAGTCACAACGTCCTACGTCTGCCATTACTGCAATCTTTAAATCTGTATTATTGTCTCCGACTATTTTGCGGATATCTTCGTCATCACTAAATTTCCATGGTCCGAAATCATCTACACTAAAAAGCTCTTTTGAAGCCTTATAACCAAATTCCATATAGTCAACTCCGGCTTTGATATTTGTAAGATAGAGACTTCTTACAAAATCTTCACTAAATCTGAAGCTGTTTACAAGGCCACCATCTCTGAGGGTAGCATCTAAAACCTTAATATCTGGTCTGAAAGTCATTAAATCACCTTTTATCTGCATAATAATTCCTCTTTTCTGCAACTTATCCTTGCAATTTGTAAAGCCCCTGGCCACTTAATCCCATAAAAGTGGCTGGTAAGCCTATCAAAGCATATTTTAGCATAAGTTCTCTAATATTCCAAGTACTTTTTTTTATTAATACGGACCGGTTATAATTAATACCGGACCGGTTATA
>CAZVBH010000016.1:17197-17461 GCA_964625275.1 uncultured Lachnoclostridium sp. | reverse complement strand
ATTGATACGGACCGGTTATAATTGATACGGACCGGTTATAATTGATACGGACCGGTTATAATTGATACGGACCGGGCAGATATATGATGTGCCGGGCATAAGCGCTACGCGCTCCTATCATATGCCCGTGCACATGATATATCCTGCCGGTCCTTACTTTTTCAAATAATTAAACTAATACAAGCTGAAGTATACTTAATAAATTAGGGCCGGTCCTTACTTTTTCATTTTATTAAGCTAACACAAATTAAAGTATACTTAATA
>CAZVBH010000016.1:0-17097 GCA_964625275.1 uncultured Lachnoclostridium sp. | reverse complement strand
AAATAATTAAACTAACACAAGCTGAAGTTTACTTAATAAATTAGGACCGGTCCTTACTTTTTCATTTTATTAAGCTAACACAAATTAAAGTATACTTAATAAATAAAGACCGGTCCTTACTTTTTCAAATAATTAAACTAACACAAGCTGAAGTTTACTTAATAAATTAGGACCGGTCCTTGGAGTTGAATATTAAAGAATGCTAAAAATTTACGAGACTACCTGATTCTTTCCGTTGTTTTTGCCGACGTAGAGTTTGCTGTCGGCAATTTCGATTAGCATGCTTGCGTTTGAATTATGGACATAGCCTGCGATTCCACAGGTTGCTGTCATCCTGACTTCTTCGCCATTAAATTCAAATGGGTAGTTTTCGATTTCTCGCAATACTCTTTCTGCGGCTGCCACTGCCTGACTTTTTTCACAGGAAAAGACTACTAAGAATTCTTCGCCTCCCCAGCGAAATACGTAATCGATGCTTTTGACACCTCGGTAAAGGATATCTGCAAAGGTCTTTAGTACTATGTCGCCATTTTCATGACCATAGGTATCATTTATTTGTTTGAAATCATCGAGGTCGAAAATCGCCACACTAAATGGCTTATCTTTTTCTCTGGCTTCTTTTTCTGCCAATGCTATTCTTGCATTAAGTGTTCGGCGATTAAGCAGATGGGTGAGGGTATCGTAGTTGGAAATCTTTTCTACTTCATTTACGAGATACTTTGAGCAGAAAAAGGTCAATGAATTTATTGCGAATACTGTCACGAAAAATCCTACTGCCCTTGAGATGAGTCGTTGTACGAGATACTCTCCCTGGTCAATAAGCAAATCTCCTATTATCAAATATGAAATCATTGATGATATAACTAATCCAAGCTCTACCCAGAGTAACATCCTCATGTCAAGGAAGAAGGCTGCTATTATTATAAATAAGAAGATATAGCCCCAGATTTCTGTTGAGGCATCGTTGTAGGTAAGATAATTCCATTGAAAAATTAATAAAAATGCAATTATCCACTTTACCTGTTTAAGCTTCGCAAGCTTAATGGTTCCGTCCATATTGAAGCCTGTTGTCAAATAAAATCCGGCAATGCAAAGATAGATAATATTTATAAAATCAAAAATAATTGCCGGAAGCATTTCTTTAAACGTGGTTGAAACAGTTATTGTATGCCATGACAGCATAACGGCTGCTAACAGTGAAATTAGTGGAACAATAATCAAAATTATCTTATAAACCCTGTTATAGTAGTAATCAATTATACTTATGGTTTTCATTCGTCCTCCTGGAAATTTTTCTCTCGATTGCAAAATCATTAATTACTTCAGCTGACAAAAATAATTAATAATCAAGTAATATAAATAATTAATCCAAAGCTAAGTTTATTGACTAATTATAAAGTTTATTGGTTAATTATAAAAATAATTGGTTAATTATAAAACAGTTAAATTTGAAAGAGTTTTGAAAGAGTTTTTGATAATACTTTTTTTCACTCCGTAATCCCTCACTATTATTATGTTTATTGTACCACATTTTTCCTAGTGTGACACAAAAAGTTTTGTCATCAAAATTATCTTTTTTAGCAATACGTGATTTTTTTACATTTAGCAATTCAAAATGCAATAATATATGACACTTTTTTCGGCAATTTTCACTATACTTTTAAGTTTCTTCATAGTATAATTAGAGGTAATTACTTTTTACACAGGAGGGTGCTATGAAACGCAAATTCATATCCGGATTACTTGCAGCTGTAATGACTTCGTCATTAATTTTAACCGGCTGCGGCAGCAATTCGGAAACAAACAGCAGTCAGACAACCCCAACAGCTACACCTGTAGCGTCTGACAGCAATGCAGCTGAAGAGCCTGCAGATGATTCTGCTGAAGCTGTGCTTTTCAGTGAAACTGAGCCAACAGATACAGATAATTATGTCGAGCTGGCTCTCAATGTTTATTATAACGATTCTGACAACGGTTATTATGATAATGAGGCAGGTTCCTCTCTCTTCATAATGGGCGAAGGTCAGTTTACACTTACTTTTGACTGTGCTACTGATCTTTCAGATGCTGCAAAGGAAGCAGGTGTAACTTCTCTTACAAATCTTACAGCAATCTATCTTCTTGACATGGGTGTTGCAAAGAACAACCAGTCACCTATGACAAGCTGTAGTATCAAGTATGACTCTATTTCCGTTGATGGTACCGAGCTTACCATTACTCAGGAGGAGCCAAAGTCAGCCTTAAAATCTTCAGGCGTTTTTGATACAAATGATCCTATTAATTCATGGGATGGTTCATGTGTTGATGAGGTTACTGTTGATACCTCTAATCACATTGCTAACTTCTCAACAGTTGAAAATCCAACTACTGTTTCTTTAACCTTTACACTTTCTGATATCAGCTGGGGCGAAAGTGATTCTTCAGACGAAACCACTGAATCTACTAATGATTATGTAAATTCAGCTGTATTCTCTGACCTTGATTTCACATCAATGGATGCTCTTACACTCAGCACATATCTTGGAAATGGTATCAATCTTGGAAATACTCTTGAGGCAACAAGCGACAATCTTGGTTCAAGTGCTTCAGTAAGCTCTTATGAGACTGCTTGGGGACAGCCTGTTACAACAGAGGCCATGATTAAGGGTATGAAGAATTGTGGTTTTGATACAATCAGAATTCCTGTAGCCTGGTCTAATTCAATGGATTGGAAGAACGGCGACTATACTATAAGCGAGGAATATCTTGACAGAGTTGAGGAAGTTGTAAACTATGCACTCGACAATGAGATGTTCGTAATTCTCAATGACCATTGGGACAGCGGCTGGTGGGCTCAGTTCGGTTCATCAGAGCAGTCAGATGTTGATGAAGCCTGGAAGCACTATGAGGAGCTTTGGACTCAGGTTGCTGACCGTTTCAAGGATTACTCTGACATGCTTATTTTCGAGTCAGCCAATGAGGAGCTTGGAAATTCTTTAAATGACAACAGTACCTGGTCTAACTCCGGTGCACTCAGCTCTGCTGAGCTTTATGAGATGACTAATGCCATCAACCAGAAATTCGTTGATCTCATCAGAAATTCCGGTGGAAATAATGATGACCGTTTCCTCTTAATTGCCGGCTACAATACTGACATCACAATGACCTGCAATTCAAGCTATGTAATGCCTACTGATACAGCAGACAGCAAGCTTTTAATTTCAGTTCACTATTACACACCTTGGAATTACTGTGGTTCTGATTTTGACGCTACCTGGGGACTTAAGTCAGAGCTTTCAGAAATGGAAAATTATCTTTCAATGATGACCAAGTTCACAGATGAGGGCTATGGCGTTATCATTGGCGAATATGCTGCACTTCCATACTGGACAAACGGTGTTGCTATTCTTAAATCAAATACTTATGAGTTCACAAAGTATATGCTCGACCTTTGTGATATTTACAATTTCTGTCCTGTACTTTGGTCATGCAACGATCTCTTCTCAAAGTCAGACCTTGACATGGCTTCCGATGAGCTTTCAGAGCTCTTTACAAGCCGTTGCTATGCTGAAGAGGCTGCTGCAGGCGATAGCTATCTGACAACAATTCAGGATGATAAGGCTGCAATGGAAGCTGATGCTCCTGAGCAGTGGGCTTCTACCGAAACCTATGAGGCTGGCACAACAGTTGCATGGATTATGTGGAACGGTGGAGCAGGTACCTACAGTGTAGGTGATGAATTTAATGCAGCAGACTGCACAGCAGGAATCACTGCAACAAATGTTGTGGTTGATGGTGCCGGTGAGTACTCTGTAAGCCTTGATTTTGCAGGCGGCAATGATGGTCTTACCTTCGCTGCTCTTGGACTTGCTTCAGGTGAGGATACATACCCTGGTGCAATCATCAACATTACAAGCATTACTGCTGATGGCAAGGAGCTTGAGCTTATTGCAGATCCTTATACATCTTCTGATGACGGTCACTGCACAAGAGTAAATCTTCTCAATGAATGGGTTCCAACACCTCCTGATGATGCAAGAACCGTTGATGGTGATACTTCAAATATAAGTGCTGTTATTATCGATAAAAATGAGCTGGTTGGTATTAAAAATATCACAGTTAACTTCGAGCTTATAACAGAATAAATTTGATATAAAAAGCGTGTGCCGAGGCACACGCTTTTTTTGTATCTAAATATTTTACTATTGGGTGATTATGATATTTCCTTTTTAACTATGCAGGAATTACGACATCTCCTTTTCTGATTAGGGAGAGCATTGCATCGAGGGCTTCGGGATCGAACTGCTTTCCTCGATTATTTTTAAGCTCATTCATTATGACCTCTGTGGTGAGTCGCTTTCTATAGCAACGGTTACTGCTCATTGCATCGAAAGCATCTGCAACGCCAATTATACGGGCAATTATAGGTATCTCTTCGCCCTTAAGTCCTGATGGATATCCTTTGCCATCATATCTTTCATGGTGATATTTGGCACCTACATCTATTCCTGAAATTGTTGTAAAGTCCTTTAATACCTCGGCTCCATAGGTTGTATGCTTTTTCATGATTGCATATTCTTCATCTGAAAGTCTTCCAGGATTCTTTAAGATTTCATCCGGAATATACATTTTTCCGCAGTCATGCATAAGTCCGACGTAGTAGATGTTTTTCTGAACATCTTCCGAGAAACCCATCTCTCCGGCAATCATCTTTGAATACATTGCCACTCTTATTGAATGACCTTTTGTCGAGCTATCCTTTGATTCTATCAAATTTATTATTAACTGCATCGTCTGCTGAACCATCTCCTCATCATGTTCTTTTTGAGCTTTTTGCTGTCTAAGGATTCGTCTGATTTTTATCTTTACTACTATCGCAATTATGAAGCTTAAAAACCAGATTGCAATTAGTGATGCGAGAAGCTTAAACCATGGCTGCTTTGTTGGATTTTTATAAATAGTATATTGCAGCTCGGCTCCTGAAAAGCTGGTTACATAATCAACTGCCTGGTCTGGGATATAAACGATAAAGCCAAATCTAACAGACCTATATTCTCCTGAGCTGTCAGCCGGCTTAATTGGGATTTCATCTTCAACCGCATCGGCATTATAGACAAAGTAATCGCCAGGATTAAGTGGAATCATTGGTCCGGTTGAATCCATGGTATAATCAAGCGTGATATCGTAGTCGCTATAATCACTCAAGTCAATTGACATTATCTTTTCTTCACCATTAACGTCCTGATGGATTTCAATCTTGCTATTCCAGCTGTTGGCAAGCCACATTTTCTCATTAATTGGGACCTTTAAACTCCAGTCAGAAACAGTCCCCTCAGATGTATTGACTATGTCTGCCTCGTAGATGGTTCCTACTGCTGAATTACAGGCTATTGTTCCATCACTATTAAAGACAGTCCCTTTTGTCCAGGCCCCGGTATCTCCACCTCTGGCATAAATTTTCACATTGATATCTTCCAGCTCATAGATACCGGTATCTGCATTTAGAGTATCTCTATTTAAGGTTGCAGACCAGCGTGTATTATTATACTGATAATTTTTATAGTAGAAGCCTGCAAATAAAGCCAGCAGGACAATTATCGTACCAAAGTACAGTATCAGATTAATTTTTTTCTTAAGTTTGTCTTTCATAGATTTTATCCCCTCTCAAAGTGGTTTTCAGATTAATTTGCAAATATTCATTTGTAAATTAACCTTTGATTAATCCTTAGCAATCGGTCAGAACTTTTGGTCTGACTGATTTTAACACCCCAAAATCCGTTTCTACTGCCACCCCAGTGATTCGGTTACTTAGCAAAGCTTCGATAAACACTTACATGATCATAAATAGCTCTCCATGAGCTGAAGGCATTTCCTGTTACACAAATGTATCTTGCTCCACTATTTGCTTCATAATAGCTTGCTGCACAATAGCCTGACTGACTTACATAGCCTGTCTTTGCAGCAATCACTGCTCCATCAACTTCTTTGTCTTCAATTTTTCTCAAAAACCAATTAGAAATTTCTATACCCTTTATTGTATAGCTGTCATCTGCCTCCGATGGATCTATATCTACGATTTCTGAATTGGAATTGTAGACAAACTGCGTATCAGTGTCATACTTTCTGGTTGAAAGCACATCCAAAAGAAGGTCATTTTGAATTGCCACGCTTAAAATCGAGGCGATATCATTTACTGTTGCATGATGGTCTTCATCATAGACTCCAACTACATTTGTAAAATGAGTTCCCGAAGATAGTCCGAGAAGCTCTGCATTTTCATTCATTTTTTCTACGAAGGCTTCTTCTGAGCCGCAACAATACTCGGCAAGTGCCATAGCTGCATCTCCGCCCGAGCAGACAATTGTTCCGTAAAGGAGGTCCTTTACAGTAACCTCATCACCTACTCTAAAGCCTACCGCACTCATATCTCTTTGATAAACAGTTTCGAGAATTTCCTGTGTCATGACGAAGGTGTCTGTCAGGTTGTCCTCTGTTATATAATCCATTGCTGTAAGTACGGTCATTATCTTTGTCATTGAAGCAGGATTAATAACCTCTTCGCAATCACGTTCTGCTACAATTTCGCCTGTATCTACATTTACCAATACCATGTAGGTGCTGGATAGCTGGTCTGTCTTTGAGAGCTCTCCAATGCCTTCGGTATAGTTAAGGGTTCCTGGGATTGCTTCCGGATAAAGAGTTACCTGGTCCCAGGCTGTGTCTGCATTTGAAGTAAAGAGAGACATATCTGCTTTTTCAAGGGAAATGGTGTCTGATGTAAGAGTTGGCCTACATACGTCAAGTCCAGTGAACCAATTTGAAGGTTCGTCAGCTTCCACTTCAGAAGCTTCATTTGGTTCCTGGTCATCATCGATTGCCGGTGTGAGTGTAATTGCAGCTGCTTTGTCATCTGAGGCTGCTGCAATGGTGTCATTACCATTTATTTTAGACTTTGAATTTATTAAAACGATTGTGATAATAATCAATGCTAAGACTACAATAATTGCAATCTTTAAATATTGAAGCTTCTTTCTGGTGTAGAAGCTTTTCATTGCGTGAAACTTGTTCATTTGTGGTGCTTGTTCCTTCCGTCAAAGATACCCTTCTGTACAAGTATATCACATAATAGAGGCGGTGGAAACACATTTTTTTAGAAATTCAAAACTTGGAAGAAATGCACGTTTTCGCGTTTTAAAACTTTGAAGAAATGCACGTTTTTGTGAATTTAAATATTGAAGAAATGCAAATTGCATATTATACTTAGGTTAATCGTTTGATTCTTAGGGAGGTATTTATGTATTTCAAGAGAAAAGCTTATGACAGGTTACTGGAATGGAAGGATAATTATGCAGATAAATATGCGGTTTTACTTGAAGGGGCTAGACGAGTTGGCAAGTCTACAATCGCTGAACAATTTGCAAAAAATGAATACAAATCTTACATTTTAATAGATTTTTCAAAAGCTTCAGGTGATGTCAAAAAATGCTTTGATGATATTTCGGACTTGAATTTCTTTTTTTTACGTTTACAGGCTTTATACGGAATCGATTTACACGAGCATGAATCTGTAATTATTTTTGATGAGGTTCAGCTTTTTCCACAAGCGAGACAAGCAATTAAGCATTTGGTAAAAGATGGCAGATACCATTATATCGAAACGGGTTCGTTGATATCAATCAAAAAAAATGTGAATAATATCCTTATTCCATCGGAAGAAATGAAAATAGAAGTATTCCCGATGGATTATGAAGAATTTTGCAATGCAAATGGTATAAGCTACAAAATACTGAAAAATGTTTATGATTCCCATAAGGCAATTGGTCCGCAGGTTAATCGTAAGTTGATGCGTGACCTTAGAATCTATATGGCCGTAGGCGGAATGCCTCAGGCGGTGGAAGCATATGTGGATGGTAAGAATTTTACGGTAATTGACCGAATTAAACGAGAAATCATCACTTTGTATGAGGAGGATTTTAACAAACTCGATTCATCTGGAAAAATTGCAGCTATGTATCATTCTATTCCTGCCCAATTATCGAAGAATGGAAGGCGTTATATAATATCAAAAGCTACCGGCAAAAGGAAGTCATCAGGAGACAAAGAGGCTCTATATAATCTCATTGATTCTAAAACGGTCCTTGTTTCTTATAATACAACTGACCCTAGGGTTAGTCTGTCATCAACAAAGGATAACGACAGTTACAAGATGTATGTTGCTGATATTGGGCTTTTTGTTACTCTTATGTTTTATGACAGACCATTCGTGGAAAATGAAATTTATAATAAATTACTGTCTGATAAGCTTCCTGCCAATTTAGGATATTTATACGAAAATCTTGTTGCACAAATGATAGCAGCTACAGGTAGAGAGCTTTATTATCATACTTGGAACAAAAAAGATAGTACACATTATTACGAAATTGATTTCCTTTTGTCTAAAGGAGCTAAGGTTTCACCAATTGAGGTTAAATCTTCCACTACCGGTAAGCATGAATCCTTAGCCGTTTTTAAAAAGGTTTATTCAAAGAATGTAGGTGAAAGCTATATTATTTCACAAAAGGATATTGGACAGTTGGAGGATATACAGCTTTTGCCGGTATATTTGACACCGTTTATTGCAACTTAGATTTTAGTTGGAGGCGGTGCCAATGGAGTTGAGGTCTGTGCCACCGGAAAAATAAACGGTTAGCCTGAAAAGTGTGACTTTTTTTAAAAGTCCGCCTGAAAAGTGTGGCTTTTCTAAAAAAGTCCGCCTGAAAAGTGTAGTTTCTCCCAGAGCTTACTTGTCAAGATATCCAATAAGAACTGTTCTGGCACCTTCATAGGTATAGGCGCAGGTAGACAGGGTGATGATATTTGCGTCTTTTAGAGTGTCGATATCAAAGTCGCGACAAAGGGTTGCATTCTCTGTTATTTCTTTCAGAAAGACTTTTCGCTCTTTTTCGGAGAGGAAAACTGCGTTATAGACAAAGCTATCACTTGGTGTTATGAAGCAAGCGATAAAATTGATGGTATAAATTGTGTCTTCAGTAGTCAGAGTTCCTGTTGGGTGACTTTCAAAGAAGTCTTTGTCTCGAAATTTATCGAGATTAGAGAAGATTCTTCCATTTTTGATATGATGACCATAGATGATTGAATTAAAATCTGTAAAATCTTTACTGCAACGGTAGTCGAGAAAAGGGACTCCGAGTACAGTAGTCTCTCCATCCAAGCCATGGTCGAGGTAGTAGGAATTATCGTCACATTGAACGATTGGAAAATCTATTTCCGTTCCACTGATTGTGAGCCAGGCCACCACATCAGGATTTCTTGCCTGCAGATCTGCGAGATAATTTACAGGCTCTGCATTATCAGCCACTTCCGGCTTGTCTCCATTCGGACGTATTTCCTGAAGCTTTTCTACCTCTGCATCCATGATCTTTTCCTGCTGTCTGTCTTCATAAAGATTCCAGACAATATAGCAGAGTACTCCTACAAAAATTATAATTAAAATCAAAATTATAATTATGAGAAGCTTTGATTTCTTTTTAGCATTTTCTTTACTCATTTTCTTTATTTTCTGTATTTTGAGCCTGAGATCTTCTGCGTCTTGGTTTTTTCTTTGCAAGCTCTTCATACTTTAATTGATATTCAATAAGTCTTGGTACATATGATGGTGGCGTTCTTCTGCCTGCTTCCCAATCTTCTACTGTACGTAGTGGAATGCCTACATGTTCGCAAAACTCCTTACGGTTCAGTCCGGTGCTTGCTCTAAGCTCTCTTATTATTACTGCTGCTGTTTCCATTTTGTTACCTCACTTGTATTTTTTATTAAAAAGCTCTTTAAGCTTTCTTATCAAACCTTTACTAAAGCTATTTCAGCTTTTTTACCAAGCATCTTTTTTTATAAAATGCTATTCCATATTTCACAATGGACTTAACTCCATATTCTGCAAAGGCCTCCTGATAGCTTTTTTCTTCAATCTGATTCAGAGCCTCTTTACAGGAATCATTCATTTCTTTTAATATCACTTCTTCTTCAAACGAAGTGATATTGGTATATTTTATTTCAATAATGGCAGCTGTTAAATTGTTCAAATCTATTACGCAGATATCTGCATAGCCATAGCCTGCTTCTAAATTTGACTTAACACTCAGACTTTGGTCGGCTGATAAAAGTCCCAGCAAAATACCATGATAAAAATTCTCTTTTCTGCTATTTACAGCGATGTCTCTAATTGAAATCGTCTGTCTTAGATAAGTATTAAGCATATCTTCGACAAGCGGCTCATCACCATTGATTATTGCTTTGGTAAAGCTTAAGAGCCTTGGTTTATCAGAATTAACCTTTGCCTTAAACCATTCCTGAATCTGAGACACATAGAGTTCTCTGACCTCTTTGTTAGGTATTTTCAGCTTCAGACTTCCATCCGGCAGATAATCCTCTACGGTCAAATAGCCTGTTGTAAACATCACACTCCAAAGATTGTCAATTGTATCATAAAGCTCCTCGTAGGTTAAGGTCTCATTAACCTTCTTAACTACCGACTCTCCGGCTATCAGAGCTTCAAGGGCTTTTCTGGTTGCATTGTCAGCTAAATCTATAAAGCTACGAATTAGAGCATTGCCACTGGTATTAATCCAATAATTTTTCGGCAGATAATAGTTATCATTAACAACATCATCGCAGAAATTAATCACATCCCAAGGGCAGTAAACATAGGTATCTCCAAATTTATAACCATCATACCACTCTTTTGCAATGGTTTTATAATCCGTAATTCCATAATATTCAAGCATGTCAGAAACTTCACTGTCAGTAAAGCCAAAAAATTCGCTAAACATCCGGTCTTTTACTGTATAAACAGCAAGATTATTAAGGCCGGTGAAAATGCTTTCTTTTGAAATTCTAAGACATCCGGTAAGAATTGCAAACGCAAGGCTGTCATTAGTTTTAAGTGCATTTCCGAGAAGATTTCTGATAAGTGAAGCCATTTCTTTATAATAGCCTGACTGATGAGCTTTATCAAGTGGGACATCATATTCATCAATTAAAATCACAGTGCTGCTGCCATAATGCTTAGACAGAAGCTTTGAAAGCAACTGAAGAGATTCTTCAAGCAAGGACATATTCATTGCACTATTGCCTTCAGAAGAGAGCTCAGTAAGAGACATATACTTTGCCTTATCTTCCTTGTCTAGAGCTTCACTGGTTTTAAGAAAAGAAAAACGTCTGGCTTCATTCCAAATAAGAGTTTTGAGAGATTTACAGGCTGACTCAAAGGTCAGTCCGTCAACACTCTTTAACGAAAGAAAGATTACAGGATACCTGCCCATATGATGATTACAATCATCAACATTCTTAGAAATCTTAAGTCCGTCAAAAAGAGATTTATCTGTACCAATTTCGAAGAAGGCTTTTAGCATAGACATATTTAAGGTCTTGCCAAATCGACGAGGTCTTGTAAATAAAGTCACTTCATTATTTCTACGAAGCAAATCTTCCAAAAGTCCGGTTTTGTCAACGTAGTAACAGTTATTTTTACGAAGCTTTTCAAAACTGTCGATACCAATTGGCAGAGTTTTTTTCGTGGTTAAATTTGAAATTTCCTGTCCCATCTTATCACTCACCTCACTTTCAGTATCATCTTCAATAATTATTCTCACCTAGGGTTATTATAGCACATAATTGTATTTTATGCAATGCGTGGCGATAATTTTTTTAAGAAAAGTGCAGCCAAATTTTTGGAGTGACAGGTACCAATGTTATCTAAATAACGTTCAATTAGCTTGACATATACTGTTTATTTGTATATAATATTAAACATTAAGGAGGATTTCTCATGGCAAAGAAAAGCATAACCGTATTACCAAAAACGCAAGAATATCTTAGCCAGCTCGGCGAACAGGTCAAACTTGCACGCCTTCGCAGGAAACTATCCGTTGAACTGGTTGCTGAACGCGCCGGTATAAGCCGAGCCACGCTGTGGGCTGTGGAAAAAGGCACTCCATCCGTAGCAATCGGAACATACGCAGCAGTTTTACATGCATTGAATGGCATGGATAAGGATTTGCTGCTCGTTGCGAAAGATGACGAATTAGGCAGAAAGCTTCAAGATCTGGATCTCCAGACTCCAAAAAGAGCTCGTAAGCGAAAGGAATAGACTATGAAAAAAACAATTTATGTTTATGAAAACTGGAGTAGTATCACGCCTATCCTGCTTGGTCGTCTGTATATCAATCAGATGAGGCGAAACGAATCCTATTCTTTTGAGTACTCTGATGAATGGCTCCGTAACTCGGATGCACACAGCTTCCTTGATCCTGATCTCATGCTTTACCGTGGACGTCAATATACGCCCCTCGATAAGAACCTGTTTGGACTATTTGCTGATTCATGCCCTGACCGCTGGGGACGGCTTCTTATGCAGCGCCGTGAAGCTATCACAGCACAAAAAGAAGGTCGTAAACCACAAAAGCTGAATGAAAGCGATTATTTGCTTGGCGTTTATGATGCCGCAAGAATGGGGGCTTTACGCTTCAGTCTGGAGGAAGGTGGTCAATTTGAATCTTCTGATAAGGCTCTTGCAACACCTCCCTGGGTTTCTCTTCGCAAGTTGGAATCTGCATCTATTGCGTTTGAAAATGATGATTCGGGCTTGGAAGAAAAATGGCTAAACCAACTCTTAGCTCCCGGTTCTTCGCTGGGTGGTGCAAGACCAAAAGCCACCGTCCAAGATGTGGATGGCTCACTCTGGATCGCCAAATTTCCATCCAAACACGATAACTATAACAGCGGTGCATGGGAAATGACCGCTCATGAGCTTGCACGCTTATGCAGACTCAATGTTCCAGAAGCACGCTTAGAATCCTTTTCTTCAACCGGCGATACCTTTATTGTGAAAAGATTTGACCGTGTCGGAGAAAAAAGAATCCACTTTTCTTCTGCCATGACATTGCTCGGACAAATGGATGGTGCCACCGGAAGCAGCTATCTTGACATCGTTGATTTCATCAAAATGAATGGAGCCAATCCCAAAAACGACTTAATCGAACTATGGAAACGTATCGTGTTCAATATGGCCATCACGAATTCAGACGACCATCTGCGAAATCATGGTTTCATCCTGACAAATACCGGTTGGCAGCTCTCCCCGCTGTATGATGTGAATCCCGTTCCATACGGCGATACACTTTCACTTAATGTCAGCGAGGATGACAACAGCATCGACATAGAACTTGCACTGGAAACAGCGGCATATTATGATATTTCCTTCTCCGATGCAAAAACAATGGCACAAGAAATTCTATCTACTGTTCGCGATAATTGGGAGCGAGTTGCAAAAGAAAATGGTCTCAGTAGAGAAGCCATTTTACGTATGAAACCAGCATTTTCTGAATGCTATCTTGACTTTTAGTGTTCTAGAGTGTCAGTCAAATTTTCGAAAGCAGCTTTTACATCTTCTTCACTTGCTGATACTGCCTGGGCTTCTATTTTAATTTTAAAGCCAGAATCAAAAAGACCATTATAGTCACTCTTTAAAATCGGTATTTGAATGTAATCAAAAAGGGTTGGTGAAACTTCGCCTTTTTTGAGGACTTTATAATTTATCTTTTTATTATCTTCGTCATAGGTTCCGTAGTAGAACCAACCATCCTTTGAATTGTAGTAAAAGGCTGGATTATGATATTCTCTATCTGAGCCATAAAACTTCTGATAACCATCTTTTGCCGGTATTGTTTCTGTGGTGGTGTCCTGACTGTCAGTTTTTGAAGGTTCTTCTGATGTACTTTCCTGAGTTGTATTGCTTGATTCTGCAGCTGTAGTGCCCGCGATGCTGGTATCTGTAGCTATGTCCGTAGTATTTGTAGTTGTATCTGTGGTATTTGTATCCGTAGTTGTGGCTGTGGTACTTGTATTCGTAGTTGTGTCCGCTGTACTAGTGTTTGTAGTGTTAGAATCTGTAGCTGTACCTGCCTTGCAATAAATTGCATTTAAGATTGCATAATATCTTTTAGTATCAAGTTCGCCTTTAGCATCTTTAAAAGTAGACAAATCATTACCACTTGCATCTGTTATCGTAAATTTAATTCTGAAATAAACATCTGCTTCTCCATTTACATAAACGCATGGATCTTTATCTATTATCATGCCCGGTTCATAGACCTGGGCTTTTTTGAAGTCACCTTTATCCCAAAGTGGCTCGAGCAGTTCTATTTCGACTGCATTTGAGACTTGTTTATTCGTTACTTCATCATGGCTTGTAAAAAAGGCAAGGGTTACCCATACACCAAGTAACCCTAAAATCAAAATCACTACTGCGATTAAATATATTTTCAACCTTTTCTTAGTCATTTATATCAATTACCTTCTTTGCTTTTCACTAAATCTACCTTAGTTTTTAACTATCACTTAAAGTAATTTCTTTTGCTTTATTTAACTTTTCATTATCAGCTTCTTCATTGCTTTTTATGTCAGTTGCTGCAAGTAACTTTTTATTTTTTGCTTCTTTGCTGTCTTTTATGCCGGTTAAAGCAAGCTCAGTCTTTTTGGTCTCACTTGCTTTAATCCTTTTGCAAAGTGCAACTATTGCTTCTTCAAAAAAGAAAATCAAAGCTGCTGCCAAGAGGCATTTTAGTATGACTCTTCCAACCTTTGTCCTGGCCTTTAGTATAACTAAGCCCAGATATGGAACCGAGAATCGTACCTTTCCAATCACATTATCAAAGAGTACCGGTGAGGCATCCTCAGTATTGTTGCTGTCGCCTTTTGTATAGAGCTTTTTATTTTTCGTATCTATTCTTACTATACGATGAGTGACAACTGTCAAGTCTTCATCTGCCACAAACGAAATGACATCACCGACCTTAAGATTTTCAGGTGATTCTGAGTCGGTAATTATAACAGAGCCTACGGGATAGAGCTCTTGCATGCTGGGTGTTTCTACTGCAAAGACCTGAAATTTGGTGATTTTAAGTACGATAAGTGCCACTCCTAAAAGCATCATCAAGGCAAAAATCAGGTCAAATAATATAAATCTGAAGGAGTACTTTCTTTTGCAGTCTTTTGTGTTACATGGTTTCATTTGCTTTATTTCTTTTCTTCTTTTTACCTAATATCAGAAGGAGCATGATAAGTATCAGGAGCGCTACTGCTATTATGCAGGCTATGTAAATAGCTTTGTAGCTTGAAAAGAGTCCCGTCTTTGGCGGTACATATTCTTCATCAAGTACAGCCATAAATACCCATCGGAATTTTACTTCACCTTGGATATAGGTCTGGCCACTTGGCTCACGCACAATGGTGGTTCCGTTAGAATCAATTACTCTTTTTCCAAAATCTATGTCATAGCCGGCAGAGGTACCATTCCAAACGATGGAGCAGTTAAGAGTTCTGTTCTGACCGGGATAAAAAATGCCGAGGTCAATCGGCTCTTCATTCAAATTCGGAGTTCCTTCACCCGTTACCTTGCCTTTGTAGATGGTCGAACCTGCGTAGGTAAAGGTCGCATCACATTCCTCTTCAAGCTCGATTTCTCCGCTGCTGCTTATCGGCTCTGCATAGAAATAGATATGATAGGCCTTGTCCTCACGAAGATTCATTATCGAAATGTTTTTCGTATAGACCTCATTCATCGACATATCATCTACCACAAAGTAGTAAGCACCTGTGTCACTATTTGCAGCACATCCGTCATTATCTGTTATTGTCAGCTTCTCCGGAAGCCCTGCTACCGCACCCTCCGGCAGCAGAGTATCCGCAAATGCTGAAAGCAGAGAGGAAGCCAACAAAACAAATGCAAGTGAAAGCGATGCAAGAGATTTGCAAAGCTTTTTAAATTTTAAATGCATGAGTAAGTGGCCTCCTTTCTGGTTAGTTTTTTCTTAATCAAGATTAATCTGGTTACAGTAAAGTCACTGAAAAATCAATCTCAATTCAAACATCTTTATAAAATAAAAATGTTTTTTTATTTGCTATGCGTAAGAAATAATAATAAAATTTACTATTAAGCGCCACCGCTTGTTGTTTCCTGTGGTTTCCAAATTATACCCTTGATGGTTTTAGTTTCAGCATCAGTACCTGATTGAGTTGTGTTAGTATCTAATGCTTTATAATATCCATCCTCGTCATAAAGTTTTAAATAGACCGTTGGTTCATAATCTGATGATTTATTCCACTGTGATTTAACGGTACTTTCTGTTAAATCTTTTTCTGTACCATCTTCTTTTACTACAACCTGTACACTATCTGCTATTATATTAAGACTGTAATCAAAGCTAATATATGCATCATTTGCAACACTGCTATCCAGTTCTAATGAATCTACAAGCTTTGCACTTGTTGAACCGGCCTCAAGCTTATAATTATAGTAAAAAGTATTGGTATCAGAGTCAAATGTCCAATAGGTCTCCCATGATGGATTAAGATAGATATTAATCACTACAGGGTTTGTAGTATAAGCATTTGTAGCATAATCATAATAGCTTAACTTTATGTAAGGAGTCGTATTATTAGTACTATTGTATTTAATATTGCTGTAGTCATAAACAAATTTGCCACCATTATTGCTAATAATTGTAGTATACGTTTGTTTACTTTCTGGAGTTATTGTTAAGTTCGCACCTTCACCACTTGCAACAGTTTGTGAATCATTAAACTCAATTGTCTTTGTGGTTACGATTTTTGCTTCAATCTTAGGTGTTTGTGTAGTCACAACAATATTTTTAATTTTATAATAGGTGCCGGCGCCATCAACTGTAGCAGGATCAGGTGTAGGATTTTGATTATCTGTTGTAGTAGGAACCGGAGTTGGAGTACTTCCATAAGCAGCTGATCCGTCAGGCTGTACATAATAATAGCCACTGTAAGTTTTATTCCCTTTTTCATCACTTCTCTCGAAAACATAAAGACCTGTCCAAGCAGGTACATAATTTGTACCATCTTTAGTTTCAGCCCCACTAAGAATAATACCAGCTTCGCAGATAAGTCTTCCACCTGCCTGAATAGATTTAATTTCATTAGCTGAAGCAGTACCCTCATCAGTGATCTCAGAAGTACTGTTGGTATACTTGCTTAATGAAACAGGTGTTACGTTATTCAATGTAACAGCTGCAGGTGTTGTCTGAGTTCCGGAGGCT
>CAZVBH010000015.1:31887-33236 GCA_964625275.1 uncultured Lachnoclostridium sp. | reverse complement strand
GAAATATTTTTCGTAAGAAAATATCCTAACCACATCTTAACCAATGTGGTTAGGAAAAAGATACAAGATTTTTGAGAGAAGATGAAGTAATGTATACAAAAAGTCCCCCGCTTCTTAAGCGGGGATTTTTTTAGTTAATTATTAAAAATAATCTAAAATATGTATAAATTGTTAGCACTCAAGCGTTTTGAGTGCTAATTTTTGCTTGACTTTTATAAAATATGGTACTAAGATAGCTTTATCAGAAATTTCTTAGTGGTAGTTAAGAGGAAAAAAGAATTTTGCATCAGTAGGAAGCTAAACTTGGTGATGTGATGGCGATTGTAAAAACAGCCTCGAATAAGGCTTAAAATAAAAAAGTGAGGTAATAATAAAATGAGTAAAGAAGCAGGAAGCTTATCCATTAATTCTGAAAACATATTTCCGATAATTAAGAAGTGGTTATATTCAGACCATGATATTTTTATCAGAGAGCTTGTATCTAATGGCTGTGATGCCATTACAAAGCTTAAAAAGCTTGCTCTTATTGGCGAAGCAGAGATACCGGAGGATAACAGATTTGCAATTGTTGTAAAGGCAGATCCTGAGGAAAAAACTCTTTCCTTTACAGATAATGGTATCGGTATGACAGCAGATGAAGTTAAGACCTATATCAATCAGATTGCTTTTTCAGGAGCAACCGAATTCCTCGAAAAATATAAAGATAAAGCCAATAATGACCAGATAATCGGACATTTTGGCTTGGGATTTTATTCAGCATTTATGGTTGCTCATAAGGTTACCATTGACACCTTATCTTATAAGGAAGGTGCAGTACCGGTTCACTGGGAATCAGAAGAAGGTACAGAATTCGAAATGTCAGATGGCGACAGAACTGAACGTGGTACCTGTATAACACTTTATCTGTCTGAAGACAGCTATGAGTTTTCAAATGAGTACAGAGTGAAGGAGGTTCTCGAAAAGTATTGTTCATTTATGCCGGAGGAAATTTTCTTTGGTGAGCCTCAGTTTGACGATGATGATTTCGAAAGTGATGAAGATGAGAAAACAGAGGATGTTCAGGATGTAACGGTAAATGAGGATGGAACAACAAGTGACGTTGAATCAGATGAGAAGTCTGCTGACAAGAAAGAGAAAAAGGCAGTTTCTACTCCGATAAATGATACGAATCCACTTTGGAATCACCATCCAAATGAATGTACTGATGAACAGTATAAAGAATTTTATCGCAAGGTATTTCATGATTATAAGGAGCCATTATTCTGGATTCATCTTAACATGGATTATCCTTTCAACCTTAAGGGCATCCTCTATTTCCCTAAGATTAATACCGAGTATGATTCAATAGA
>CAZVBH010000015.1:0-31787 GCA_964625275.1 uncultured Lachnoclostridium sp. | reverse complement strand
AGAAGGATACAATCTATTATGTGACTGATGAAAAGCAGCAGAGTCAGTATATAAACATGTTTAAGGAAGCAGGACTAAATGCTGTTATACTTACTCACAATATAGATACGCCATTTATTCAGGCACTTGAAAATGATAATGACAACATTCGTTTCCAGAGAATTGACGCTGAGCTTAGTGATGAATTTAAGGAAGATGCTGAAATTACAGAGGATGAAATAAATGGTATTACTGATGTATTCAAGAAATCACTTGCAAATGATAAGCTTGAGATAAAGGTTGAGAAGCTTAAGAATGCTGAGCTTTCTGGTGTAATTACTCTTTCTGAAGAAGGAAGAAGAATGCAGGACATGATGAAGATGTACGGAATGGCCGGCGCAGATCTTGATATGTATAATGCACCTGAAACACTTATTCTCAATGCAAATAATGAACTTGTAAAGCAAATAATTGCACATCCAAAGGCTAAGAATACCGGACTTTACTGTGAGCAGGTTTATGACTTGGCAAAGCTTGCACATGGACCACTTATGCCGGATGCAATGACTAAATTTGTTGAAAGATCAAATAAAATTCTTATGTTACTTGCAAGCAAGTAAAATTAATTAATATGAAAAGGACGGAGTAGGAAGTTGCTTCGTCCTTTTTAGTAATATAAAGTTATAATATACATTCTATTACGCATCTGTGCTTCTTAGTTACCGTTCTGATTATTTTATAAATTATTTCTACAATTAAAACTTAATATTTAATATTTATAGCCACTTTGAACTTTAATATATTTATTAAGGCAATGACCGATAATCGTCAAAAGAATACCGATAAACGTGCCTCTGTTTACATATAATTTGAGATGTGATAAAAATATCTTGTAGATAATCACCTACAAACTATTTTATTTGGAGTTTTAATTATGATAAAAAGTGAACTAAGTAGGACTATCAAAAGTACTAAAGGGAAAATAGCTATAGGCCTGATTTTTGGAATGCCTTTTTTGGATTTTTTGTTACATATCTATGAAGATATAGTCGCATATGGGGATTATGATAAACTCAAATTTGGACTTAGTAGATTTTTAAACCCGGCTTATGCAGGTTTCTTAAGTGGCTCATCTATCGGTAAATTTTTACAAATCAGTTTCTTTTGGATGCTTCCGCTATATTTTTTAATTCTTTACAGTGACAATTACATTACAGATTTAAAGTATGGTTACAATGTCTGTCTTGCAAGCCGGGTGGGAAAGAAAAAATATTTTAAAAATAAATTTGAAATCGCATTTTGGTTACCTCTAGTTCTAACATTACTCTCATTTACATTTAACCTTATTTGTAACGCTATTATATTTCATGGTGGAAATAATTTCAGAGGATATGAACAATTTTATGAGACCATGGATTCATGGTTTGTTTGGGGATATAGAAATCCTTACATTTATTATTTCATTTATTTAATTGCAGATGCTGTGATATGTGCCTTAAGTAGTATTTTAGGATTATGCTGTTCCATTTTATTCAAAAACTACTATACAGCTTATCCGGTTGCTTTTTTCATTTGGCTTTCACAGCTTATATTACCATTTGGCGCAGGTAGGTCTATTCAGCCTTATACGGAATATGGGCTAAAATATTTCATATATGGATTGGTCTGTTTCTCAGCCATAGTTATAGTCTTTTTATTGTTAACATATTTTATTAGGGTTAAAAATGATGATTTTTCGTGAGTTTTTGATTAAGCGTTGTGCAGGATTTGCATTGTTGCTTTTATTTTGTTTATTTTATAGGTTTATAATTGAAGGTAATTATTCGTATAATGAATTTTATGGTATAACTGATACTACAGTTAATACATCAGGCTATTTGGTCTATATACATACAGCAACATTTTATACTGCATTTTTCGTTTTTATTTTTGGAAAAAATCTTATAAAAGCTGATAATCAGATACTCATTCGTTCATCAAGAAAAAGTGTATTTTTAAAAAATGCAGCTAATTCGTTATTTTGTTCAATAACATTCTCTGTATGTTTTTGCCTGCCTCATTTGATTTATATGCAGTTTTGTTATACACGCGAAGAACTTTTGCTTATTAATTTTTATAAGTTGATACTGATTCAAATTTTGTCATATACACTTTACTATATGATTACAAGTTGTACTTTGCTTTTGCTTTATTATATGACGCGCAATTGTGTACTCAGTCAGCTTATAGCAATCAGTATAAATATGCTCTTAATGTTTGGATACCGCTTATTACATATAAAGTCTCCAATAGAGTCAACACTTGTATATACAAAATATTTTACCGGCCTGTCTGAATATAAAATTATAAGTGGAATGCTTCCGCTTCCAATTATTATATTAATAATGTCAGTATCGTCATATTTAATCTTTTCATGGAAGGATGTTTTGTAAGTGAAAAAAATATCAATAAGCCTAATTGTTATAGTAATAAGCGACTATTTGATATATGGTGCTTTACCGGAAGCCGGAGTAGGCGGATTGTTTAATGGTGTGAATATAAGAAATTCACCGTTGCTATTTCTTTCTGAATTTATAATAGTATCAATGATATTATTTAATAACCTGGGAAAATGTGAAAATTATATAAATGGTTACGGTAAATATTTACTTTTGAGACACAAAAGGCGTCAGCTTCTGCTGCTCAATATATTCATAAGGACATTAGCTTATACTTGCTTTGTGATACTGCTAAGAGCTTTAGTATACATTCTTATTCTAAAGTTGAAGAACGAAAGAATCTGTTTTTCTATGAGCATGACTATAAATTATGAAGTTCTGAGTGTACTAACATTTACTTTTCTGTGCTCTGTTCAGTATTATATTGAACTAAAATACTCAGCATTAGCCGGAATAACTGTAACAATGATTTATTATTTATTTACAATTTCCATTGGAGGGGTATTAGCTGAAAAAGAAATATATTTTCCAATAATATTTCTTCTGCCAAATTATTATATGAAAAATCGGTCTGAAGTAATAATAACAGAAATGCACATAAATGAATGGTTGCTATATCTGATATTATTATTGAGCGTTACATATTTTATTGTGCTTTGCCAAAATACAATAAAAAAGAAGGATATTTTTTAGGAGGAAACAAATGTCAAATATAATTATTAATAACTTATCGAAAAGCATCAAAAATCATAAAGTTTTAGATAATGTTAATCTTACTTTTGAGGGTGGTAATATTTATGGGCTTGTCGGTCGAAATGGCAGTGGAAAAACTATGCTGCTTAGGGCAATATGTGGATTAATATATCCGGATGAAGGCTCAATAACTATAGATTCAAAGAGACTTCATAAAGATATATCATTTCCTGAAAGCTGTGGTGCTATCATTGAACATGTAGAGCTGTTGCCAAATTTTACAGCATTTGAGAATTTAAAAATATTAGGAAAAATCAGAAATATTGTAACGGACGAAATGATTAAAAAAGCCATAAGCTCTGTTGGATTGAATCCTGAAAGTTCGGAAAAAGTAAAAACCTATTCTCTTGGGATGAAGCAAAAACTAAGCATTGCACAGGCATTGTTCGAAAATCCAAGCATATTATTACTTGACGAGCCCACTAACGCTCTTGATGAAGAGGGCGTTAGGCTTATACGTAACATTCTAATTGAGGAAAAGAAGAAAGGAAAACTAATTATAATTGCAAGCCATAATAAAGAAGACATAAATTTCTTGTCTGACATTACAATAAAAGTATCAGACGGCCATTTCTCTCCGTCATAAACTTTTTATACATGTTCATCTTTAATTACATTAGGGATTAGGATATTCGCTTCAAAAATGTTATTTTCACATTTCAATTCAAGCAATCCATTATACTTATCGAGGCTCATTTTTACATTTTTTAAGCCATATCCATGACCTGCACCTGATTTTGAAGTTTTAATTTCATTATTTTCTATGATAGGCATCTTGTAAACAGAGTTTTGTATGCATATAAACAAATTAGTTTTAAGACGTTTTATATGTAGTCGAACCGTTTTATCAGTACTTTTTTCTGCTTCTTCAAATGCATTTGCAAGCAGGTTTGAAAATATAGTGCACATATCCACCTGTTCGACTACCTGATTATCATCAAAAGCTCCAAATAGTTTCAGCTTTACCGAAGGATGATTATTCATCAGTTCATTAATAATAACATCGACCAACTTGTCTCCGGAAGTATTAAGTGTATGTATTTCGTTTTGTGATTTATTAAGTTCATTAATATACTCTCGTAATTTGACAAATTCATTATTATCACTCAAAGCCTTCATGCAATATAGATGATTTCGGTAATCATGTCTAAATGCTCTTGTCTGTTCTTCTTTTTTTAAAAGTGCCTTATAGTAATTTTCCTGCGCTTTAATAAGTTTAACTGCAATTTCCTGCTCAGCTTTCATGGCTCTGTTTTCATATTTCATTGAAAGCATATGATAGCAAATAAATACCATTATGGCACAGCTGATTATTATCAAAGGTATTTCTATCTCTGAAACTGCTGAATAATGTGAACTATACTCTGTTATCACACACAAAATTAGAATTAAAGCGCTTTCTCCTAATATAAAGCAGATCAACTCCTTTTTAGAATAATCTGCAGACAGAAATATCACATGCCTCTTTTTTAAAAGTCTTATCAAAGCATAGGTGGTTACTGAAATTATAATGGCTATTATTAACAATGCCAGAGAATACTCAAAATTATCATATCTTATAAGTGTCAAGGATACTCCTACAAGCCACAAAAGCATCGAAGCTATTTTTAAAATTAAAGCAGTTGATAAAAGCTTTAATATTTGGCTTTTGTCATCTAACAAAAGTACAGAAAAAGCAAAGCTGAAAAAGAATGTAAGGAATGGAAATTGTCCAAATAGCAGAAATTTTTCAGCAATGATATTGAAAATGGCAAGAGCTAATATCGAAAATATTCCAGCAAGCAATAAATTTAGCTTGCACTTTAGTTTGATTCCATAAGCACTCTTTGCCCAGTTACACTGATTTAAGATTTCGAGTACGTAAGTAATAAGTACACATATAGTATTTTCCATGCTGTGCTCCTATATATATTTTGAGTACTTTTTTATATAGTATAAAAAAGATTTTTTAAAAGAACTTTGTTTTCTTCTTGAAATTGGAATCGACTGATTCATATGAAACATTTTAACTGAATTATCCTCAATCACAGTTACATATTTAAATGCTATAAGATAGGATTTATGAATCCTGGAAAAATGTTCAGAAGGGAGCTTTTCAGACCAGTATTTCAAATTTTTATTGCTTTCATTTGCTCCATTAGTCGTATAAATTATTGAATCATCTCCAAATGCTTCAATGCATACAACATCATCTGTATTCATTAGAAATGTTTTTTCGTGAGCTTGTATCATGATTTTATCAGAATTCAACAATTCAAGCTCAGCCTGTTCAATTGATTCCACAAGCTCAGCTTCATCAATAGGTTTTATAAGAAATCTATATGCTCTAACTTTAAATGCTTCTGCCATATATTCAGTATGATTTGTAAGAAATATAATATAAGTATTTTTGTTCTTCTTTCTGATTTGTTTAGCAGTTTCTATACCATCAATTTGGGGCATTTCAATATCTAAAAATATTATGTCATATTGATTTTTACTTTTCAAAAAATCTTGCGCAGAATTAAATGTGTCAACAAGATAGCTTGGTCTAAGACTTAGCAATCGTCGATAAATATCATGAATAATAAATTCTTCATCGTCACATATTGCAATACTAATCATTCCAATTTTCTCCATAAAACATTTAGTAATATTATTACATACTGAAATTAGTTTTGCAACAAGATTTAAAAAAATAACCTTTATTCTATCATTTTTACAAATTGTATTGACACTGCTTTATAAAAGTGTTTTAATTTAAGTGTAGCAGTTGACTTATCAGGTGCCGTCTTAGGCGGCAGAATGGAGTTTATATGAAAAAATATATTGCGGAATTTATCGGTACGCTTACACTTGTTTTTCTCGGTTGTGGTACGGCAATGCTTACCGGCTGTGCACATTGGGGAGGCTATGCACTTACAGCGGCGGCCTTTGGTCTTGTCATAGTGGGAATGGCTTATTGCATTGGAAATATCTCTGGCTGCCATATTAATCCGGCTGTTTCTCTTGGGGTTTTAATGAGTGGTGGAATGAGTTCTAAGGACTTTATTGGATATGTGATTTCACAAATACTTGGAGCATTTGCAGGCTCGGCCCTTATAGTTGCAATCTTCGATTTGGGAGATGTGACTGATTTAACAGGTGGCTATGGCTCAAATGGTTTATCCGGAGTAGGCGGAAGCTCAGTTGCAGGACTTTTGGTTGAAATCATTTTAACATTTATATTTGTGATAACGATTCTTGGAGTAACTTCTAAGAAGGCAGGACATGGTTCGTTTGGCGGACTTATTATTGGTGCAACACTTGTATTAGTACATATTCTTGGAATTGGACTTACAGGAACATCAGTAAATCCTGCAAGATCAATTGGACCTGCCATTATGGCAGCATTTTCAGGAAATACAGAGCCTATTAAATGTCTGTGGGTATTTATCGTAGGACCTCTTGTAGGTGCAGCACTTGCAGCTATAGTTTATGGCTATCTTGAAAGTGAAGACAAATAAGACAAAATTATTTCATGAAATTTTGAACCACCGTCAGGCAGCAATGTCTGGCGGTGGTTCTTTTTGTCTTAGACACCTTTGAATAAAAATTAATAATAAATCCATAATAATAAAAAATAGAAAAAATGGAGAATAGATGGTGGCAGGTTTAGTTGGTAAGCAGACAGTTATTTTCAAGAACAAAGTCAGAATTATTGGCAGAGGCTCTGTTGTTGGGAAGAAGGAGGGAGAAGGTCCTTTTGGAAAATGCTTTAATGAATTTATAAAGGATCCCATGATAGGTGGAAAGACCTGGGAGGAGGGCGAAAGCAACCTGATAAGCAAAGCTGCAGATTATGCAATTTTGGATTCGGGAATTAAGAGGTCAGAGCTGAATTTTGCTGTTGGAGGAGATTTGCTTGGACAGCTTATGGCGACTACGTTTGGAGTATCTAAGCTTGACACTCCTTTTTTTGGAATTTATGGTGCTTGCTCAACTATGGGAGAGGCACTTGCAATATCGAGCCTTATAATTGATAGTGGAAATGCAGACACTGCACTTGCTGTAACCAGCAGTCACTTCGCAGGAGCTGAAAAACAGTTTAGATTTCCGCTTGGCTATGGAGCACAAAGACCTAAGGCTGCAACCTGGACGGTTACAGGAAGTGGTGCGGTTATACTTTCCGGCGAAAATGTTAAAAAGAGATTTGATGATTGTGGAAATACTGGGAAAGCAAAGAAGAAGCTGTTGATAAAGGGCTTCACAGCAGGAAAAATTGTGAATTTCGGTGTGATGGATTCATCTAATATGGGTGCAGCAATGGCTCCGGCAGCGGCAGATACCTTAAATGCACATTTTAAGGATACAGGCAGAGGTCCGAAGGATTATGATTTAATTGTGACAGGTGATTTGGGAGCAGTTGGAGCAGAAATACTTCAGGATTTTTTGAGACAAAAGGGTTATGAAATTTGTGACAGATATTTTGATTGTGGATTAAAGATTTTTGATAATGGCAGGCAGGATACACATTCCGGAGGCTCGGGTTGCGGTTGTTCGGCGTCAATGTTGTGTGGATATCTTCTAAAGGAATTGGAAGAGGGGAGACTTAGACGAATACTTTTCATGCCGACGGGAGCTTTGCTAAGTCCGGTAAGCTTTCATGAAGGAAAACCAATACCCGGAATTGCACATGCCATAATAATTGAGAGTGAATGAAAGTAAAACGAGGTTTATGATAATGGAATATTTAATTGCTTTTATAATTGGAGGACTAATATGTCTTATTGTACAGATTTTAATGGAGAAGACAACGTGGCAGCCGGGAAGAATAATGGTAATAGTTGTTGTGACGGGCTGTTTGCTCAGTGCACTTGGAATTTATGAACCATTTTCAGAATGGGCAGGAGCAGGCGCTAATGTGCCTTTATTAGGATTTGGAAATGTATTATATAAGGGAGTAAAGGAAGCAGTTGATGAAAATGGATTCTTAGGAATTTTCTTAGGTGGCTTTCAGGCCGGTGCAGCAGGAATCTCGGCGGCACTTATATTTGGATATATAGCAAGTCTGGTTGCGGACCCAAAAATTAAAAGTTGATTGACACAGAGAATAAATAGTTGTAAAACATAGATAAAATAAGTATTAGGGTGAACTTTTCAGAATCAGTAGAAGTACAAATTCTTACTGATTAAACAAGCTACAATTTACAGGAGGAGAAGGATATGGACAGCAGCTACGAGGGAAAGCTTGAGACTTTGAAAAAATGGACAGAGGAATCTGAAAACATTGTATTTTTTGGTGGTGCGGGAGTATCTACAGAGAGTAACATTCCCGATTTCAGAAGTACAGATGGCCTTTACAATCAAAAGTATGATTATCCACCGGAGACAATTTTAAGTCACACCTTTTTTATGAGAAGAACTGAAGAATTTTTCAGGTTTTACAGAGACAAAATGCTTTATAAGGATGCTTTGCCAAACCTTGCCCATAAAAAACTTGCAGAATGGGAAAAAGAAGGCAAGCTTAAGGCAGTTGTAACACAGAATATTGACGGACTTCATCAGGCTGCCGGAAGCAAAAATGTTCTTGAGCTTCATGGAAGTGTTCTTAGAAACTATTGTGAAAAATGTGGAAAATTTTATGATGTTGATTATATTATAAACTCAACAGGAATTCCAAGATGCAATGCCATTACAGAGACTAAAGGAGAAGCAAGGACCTGTAACGGAGTTATAAAGCCTGATGTGGTTCTTTATGAGGAAGGACTGGATGATGAAATTATTAGAAAAGCCGTAGAGGCAATAAGCAAAGCTGATGTTCTTATTATTGGTGGGACATCACTTACTGTATATCCTGCAGCCGGTTTTATAAATTACTACAGAGGAAATAAGCTTGTTCTTATAAATAAAGACAGTACACCAATGGATTCACAGGCTGATTTATGTATTCATGGAAAAATAGGTGAAATTTTTAGCAGACTTTAAGGTAACTTTTTTAGATTATTTACAGCTTAAACAAATCTTAATAAATTCATAAGAATTTCATTATGGTTAGGTAGTTGAAACCTGAATTGCTAAAGAGTATACTAAGTAGCATAAAAGGGTGGCAGTGCTTAGCCACTACAAAAAGAAAGGGTAACTACTATATGAGTGATGAAAATTTAAAAAACACACAGAACACTGAAGAACTAAATGAATCACTACCATCAGGCAATCAAAATGAAAAAGCCTGTGGCAAGACAAAAACCGGATTAGACGGAATGGTTATCTGCCTTTTGTTCGGCACATTGATTTTACTTATTGGAATGATCTGTCTTTCAATAGTAATAGTCAGGCTTGAGAGCAAAAACAGAGATGACATTGCATCCTTAAGCACAGCTCAGGCTAAGGTAAGTTCAACCATTAATGAAATGAATGAAAATCTGGTTAGCGTAAGTGATGTAACTGACAGACTTGGTACATATCTTGCAACAGAGTTCTCAGAGGATGTTGCTCAGGAGAATGATGTAACAATCGGTGGCGAATATGTTATAAAATCTACAGAAGAAATGACTCAAGCTTATAAAGCAGGTGACACTTCTTCACTTACTGATGACGAGAAGGCTTGTCTCGAGCTAGCTCAGGGCGTGCTTGATGAAATCATTACAGATGACATGACAGAATATGAGAAAGAGCTTGCTGTATATGAATGGATGTGTGCTAATTTAAAGCATGATGATGGTATTACTGTAGCCATTCCTACAACAGGTGAATATGCAGACAATCCTTATGGAGTACTTTCAACAAAGAAAGCCGTTTGTGTAGGCTTTGCAACAACCTTCCGTATGTTCATGGAGATGCTTGATATTAAATGCATGGTAGTACATGATTCTTACCTTTCACATTCATGGGATGAGGTTCAGCTCGACGGTGACTGGTATTATGTAGATGTTTATATGGATGTTCAAACGACAACCCATGCAAACTTTAACATGAATGATGAGCTTTGCAAAGAAAATCATGATTGGAATACTGACTTCTTCCCAAGTGCAACAGGCACAAAGTATTGCTATGCAGTACAAAACGGAGAGGATTTCGAATCATTAGAGCAGATTGCTTCAGAAATCAGAGAAGTTCTTGACGGTGGCATTACAGAGACATTAATTATCAAGCTTTCAGGAGAGGACATGTATGTAAATTATGAGCTTATTGAAGAGCTTGCAAGTAGTGTTGATAATTATATTGACTCATCAGAGCTTAGTGAAAACTGCTATGCTTACTATAGTGCAACCAAGATGGATGATGAGCTCATTATCTTCACTTATAATTTTGTAAATTATGAATATGAAGAGGGCGATGATTGGGAATATCAGACAGGTGACATAACTGATGAACAGTATCAGGAGCTTCAGGATGCAATTGATTCAGCATTCTCAGATTTCTATGATAAACATACTTCAGTATATGGCGACGATGATGATTACGATTATGGCTATAATGAATATGATGATTATGATGCAGAGTCATATGAAAATGATTATGTTAATGCAGTAGGCTAACAGCTAACTTAAATAGCTCTAAGAAAGGCAAGAATATGAAATTAACAAAAAAGCTTGGAATGGCTTTTTTGACCACAATACTGGCAGTAGGGTTACTTACTGCCTGTGGTGGTTCAGATGAGTCAAGTGGCACAGCTTCAAAAAATGACAATTCAGCCAATAGTGTTTCCACAACAGCTACAGTAGACATGAAGGAACTTGAAGCTTCAATGGTTGGTGCAGATGATACCATACCAACCATGTCAGTAGTTTATGGAAGTGACGACAACGGACCGGATTTGTTTTCATATCTGGCAGACTATGATTATGAAAATGTAGAGGATTACTTCTTTGCTTATGCCGCTGCCGGTACTGCGGAGGAGGTTGCGGTAGTAAGATTAAAAAGTGAGTCAGCTGCAAAGGATTGCCTTGCAGCGGTAAAAAAGCATGTAGAATCACGAGTTATTCAATTTAAAACCTATGATCCATCACAGGTGGAAAGATGTGAGGCTGCGGTTACATTTTCGAATGAAAATTACGTAGTACTCATCATTTCAGATAATTCGGACAAGGTTAAAGAAGAGTTTTATAATGCCTTTAAAAATTAATCATTATAATTTTAGACCAGGAGGACCGAATGGTATTCTCAAGTATTCCATTCTTGGTTTATTTTCTTCCTTTGTTTTTGATTTTATATTTTATTGTTCCTAATAAGCTTAAAAACATTATATTACTGATTTTCAGTTTGATATTTTATGCATGGGGAGAACCGGTATATATACTGCTTCTCCTCATTTCTTCTATAGTGGATTATACTAATGGAAGATGCTTGGAGCATTTTGAAGGAAAGAGAAATAAACAGAGAATATTTTTAATTATTTCAATAGTGGTCAACATGGGACTGCTTGGAGTGTTCAAGTATGCTTCACTCTTTATAACAACAATAAACAGTATTTTTCATACACAGCTTCATGACCCTAAGCTGGCCTTGCCACTTGGAATCAGCTTCTTCACCTTTCAGACGATGAGCTACTCCATAGACGTCTATAAAAAAGAGGTTAAGGCTCAGAAAAACTTCATTGATTATATGACCTTTGTCTGCATGTTTCCTCAGCTGGTAGCCGGACCAATAGTCCGTTATCGAGACATAGATTCAGAGCTTAAAGAAAGAAAGGTAACTCTTTCAGGCTTTGAGGATGGCATTGTAAGATTTTTGATGGGTCTTTTTAAAAAGGTACTTATTGCAAATCAGATAGGTTCACTTTGGGACAGCGTTCTCGCAGCAGAAAGCAGGTCAGTAGCCTATGCATGGCTGGGATTATTAGCATTTGCACTTCAAATTTATTTTGACTTCTCAGGTTATTCTGACATGGCTATTGGTATGGGCAAAATGATGGGCTTTAATTATCCCGAAAATTTCAATTATCCTTATATCTGCTGTTCAATAACAGACTTTTGGAGAAGGTGGCATATGACACTTTCCACCTGGTTTAGAGATTATGTATACATACCTTTAGGTGGAAACAGACGTGGCAAGGCAAGACAGATTGTAAATATTCTTATAGTCTGGGCACTTACAGGCTTTTGGCATGGTGCCTCCTGGAACTATCTACTCTGGGGTCTTTATTTTGGAATAATTCTTATAATTGAAAAGCTTACAAATTTAAAGCTGCCGGGGGCTTTGCCAAAATGGCTTCAGCATGTTTATTCTGTCTTTATCATTTTGGTGGGATGGATGATTTTTGCAATTGAAGATATAAAAGAGCTTGCTGCCTATGCAGCAGATGCCTTTGGATTCGGTGCAGAAGGAGTAATTGGCAGTACATTTTTATATCAGCTGAGAAATTATGGATTGATTATAATTGCAGGAATTGTGCTTTCGTTACCTGTTTACAAAAAAATCACCTGCTTTGCACAAGAACATAAAAAGGCAGGAAATGTAATTTATTTACTAGGTACGATAGCAGCTATGCTTTTATGCGTGGCATGTATATCAATGCTGATAGCGGATACCTATAATCCGTTTTTATATTTTAGGTTCTAGAATTATCCAAAAAGCTTTTTGCTATAAAAGGTAGGACGCCTTTATAAATGCAAATTAATCTTTTATTCAAGGAAAACGAATGGTGACGAATTTGAAAGAAATATGTAAAAATATAATTACAGCTTTTGTCCTCCTGTTTTTAGTAGTCTGTGGAATTCTTACGTTGACAGGTAAGGACAAGGAATATAGCGAAGAGGAAAACCGCTATCTGGCTCAAAAACCAGAGCTGACGAAGGAGACTCTTTTTAAAGGAAGCTATCAGACTGAGCTTGAAGAATATCTTACAGATCAGTTTGTACTTAGAACGGACTTTATGAAAGCCTATGCACTTTGTGAAAGAACACTTGGAAAGACAGATTACAATGGCGTATATGTATGTGATGATAACTGGCTTATAGAGGTTTATAACGAACCGGAGAGTACGGACTATGTTACCGGAAAGCTTAGTAAGGTTGCTGAAAAAACTGATGCTCACTGTATGCTTATGCTTGTGCCTACGGCAATCAGCATTTATGAGGATGTTTTGCCGGCAGGAGCGAGCGAAACGAACAGGCAAAAGGAAGTAAAGGACTATATCTATGCAAATTGTGGAATGGACACAATAGATGTATGGGATGACCTTCTTAAGGCATCGGCCTACACTCAGATTTACTATAAAACTGATCATCACTGGACAACTCAGGGAGCGTATGTAGCCTATAAGACTTTTTGTGAAGTGGAAGGACTCAAGACACAGAGCGAAAAGGATTTTGATATTGAAAATGTCAGCAACGAGTTTTATGGAACCGTTTATTCAAAGGCATTAAATCCTTTCCAACCGGCTGATACAATAACAGCCTTTAAACAGGATATGACAGGGATTACTGTAACCTATCAATCAGGAGAGGGCGAGCTCTATAATGATGCTTATCTTTCGGTAAAGGATAAATATTCTTATTTTCTTAATGGAATACAGCCGATAATTACCATAGAAAACAGTAATGTGTCGAATGGCAAGACTTTGCTTGTTGTAAAAGACAGTTATGCAAATTGCTTTGTGCCATTTTTAATAAATCATTATGAAAAAATTGTTGTGCTGGATACCAGATATTATAGAAATGGAGTAACTAGTACAGCAGAAGAGATAGGTGCAACAGATATACTCTTCTTATTTAATCTCAATACCTTAGATACCGAAACAGCAATTGCGGGTATTTATTAAAGTGCACCTGCCAAAAAGCTTCTGTAATCTATGAGTGGGCCCTGATAGATAGGATTGAGTAACTTACATTGTCTAAAGTCCTCAGGGCGCACAAGTCCCGGAGCTTTATCAATGATATTAACTCCTGCTTTCTGAAGAATTGTAGCAACAAACTGAGAGCAGAAGTAATTATATCTGCGCTCAATAGCTTTTTTAAAGACGATACCGAAAATACCTTTAAAGTTGTAGCCATACTTATCAGCATTGGCTTTGAACCTGCTGAGCTCGTCCATGACACGCTCATGCTGTTCATGGGTGATTTCAAGCTCATAAACTATACATTGGGTATTTTTGTCGCGACCAAATATTCCTTTAGTGATGTCTTCTGAAATAAAACCACAATTAAACGGATTTTTGATACCCTTTCTGGCAAAGCTATACATCTCATGAAGCTCAATATCAAGAGCAAGAGATGTATGGCAATAAGGGTCGCCGGTCCAAAGTCTGATAATGTCAGACGGGATAGTAGAGGTTTTAGAAATCAATATATAAATTTTATCATTAAGTGCTTCCATGAAACTAAGTAATCTGCTGTAAATCGACAGCTTATCTCCTGTATTTTGTGAAAGTCTTCCTACCCGAATCCATCTCTATGATACTCCTATTATATCAATAAATCAATAATATCTGTAATAGAATACAAAAAAATAAGAAAATCTTAAAAATTTTAGTCTTGTACCAGTTCACCCTGCATGATTTTATTATCCTGCAGATATTTGTTGATTGAATTAAGAACATCCTTTTTGTTGGCGCTGAATTTAGGTGCGACAAGCAGAGACTTAGGTGCATCACCGGTAATGCGATAGATGACGATATTTCTTGGAATGTATTGAATACATTTGGCAAGAGCTTCAATATAAGCCGCTTTGTCAGTCAGGTGAAAAAGCTCAGGAGAATTTTCATAAAGCTTATGCATAACAGTTCCTTTTATAATATGAAGAAGAGAAAGCTTAATACCATGAATTGGCAGTGCGCTTACCTGCCTGACAGATTCTTCTATTGTATCTGAAGTTTCTGTCGGAAGACCTAGGATTAAATGGGCAATAACCGGTATGTCAGCATTATTCAGTAGAGTCATTGCCACTTTAAAATCAGAAAAACTATAGCAACGGTTTAGATAAGGCTCAATCAAGTCATTTGTCGTTTGAAGACCTAGCTCTATGTAAAGCTTTTTATTATATTCTTTATGCAGAGATGTCAATAGATTGACAATATCCTCAGAAATACAGTCAGGCCTGGTGGCAATACTTAGAGCTATGATATCCTTACACTCAAGTGCAGTACGATAGTAGCTTTCTAAAATGCTAATCGGTGCATAAGTGCCGGTAAAGGATTGGAAGTAGGCGATATACTTAGAGGCACCTTTTGCCGCAACCAGCTGTTTTGCATTACTTATCTGCGCACTAATGTCAGTAATACCCAATTTTGCAAAGGGCGTAAAGTCACCGGAGCCATTTTCACTGCAAAAATGACAGCCACCAAAGCCCTTTGAACCATCTCTGTTAGGACAGGAGAAATGCGCATCGATGGCTAAGCGATAGACCTTTTCGCCAAAGGTCCTTTTGTAGTATTCATTGGCTGAATAAAAATGACCATTGGCAAAAGAATAATTGAAATTATTTTGTTTTGAATTTGTTGAAGAATTATCCATAAGCCCTTCCATCTTGTATAATTATATCTTTTCAATAAGCTTTTCAGGAGAACAATGTAAAACTCTGGAAAGCTGAATCAGATATTCAGCCTGAGCCTTATTAATGTCCTTTTGACGTTGCTCGTATTGCTGAATGGTACGAAGCGGTATTTTGCTTTGTTCGGCAAGCTCATTTTGAGTTAAGCCGGCCATTTTACGAAAATACTTAAGATTAGTATAGGGATGTTTAATTTTGTAAAGCTCTGACATTTTATCGCAAAAATGACGAATATCCATTTCATGGTAGGGCTCATATAGCATTACAATTTCATGCAATGGTATTACGCTGACAATTTCTTTAAATGAAAGAGTGGTAAACCATTGATAATAGGTCAGAGACCAGCCGGTCCAATACTCCGGGCTGCGATTCATAACATATTGGGGCTTTACTGTGATTTTTTCCTTGGTGCCAGTCTCCAGAATCATACGGGCAAGTTCAACACCGGATTTTCCAACAATAAGTGAGAAATCTCCATTTTCAAATCGTTCTGCATAGCCGGTCACAATAAAAAGCTCGAAGAAGTCATCGAGAGAATATTTCAAGTCATAGATGGCATAATCAAGCATTCTGCCTAAAACGGTTTGAGCTTTGCTAAGATAGGTTTTGTCGTAGGCGTGGATCATCTGCAGTCATCTCCTCATCCAAAATTTGCGTGATATAAATATCACCGCGCATACGCTTGTTGCGTTCAATGTCAAAATATTCACGTCTGGCAGATTTATCCCGACGCTGCTTTTTAGGATACCATTCATCAGAGCTTGCAAGTTCATAGCCTTCAAAAGTAATCCGTTCAAAAGCCTTTTGGCTTTTTAAAACGAATTGTAATCCAAGCTTACCAAGATGCATTGCATTGCCTAGCTGTCGATAGGAAATTGTGCCATTAATAAAATCCTGAGCAAATGAAAAATAGCTGTCATCAGCACGATATCCAACAATAATATCGTAATTTTTATAATCTACACAAAAGTTTGACAGTAGATATTCTTTTGCTTCCAGTGCAAGACTTGAAGGAATGTCAAACTCTCGATTCTCTAATAGAATGGCGAGCCAGTGAAGAATAGTATACTGATTACAGTTTAAATCTAAAATGCTTAAATTATCACAATCAATTGAATAGATATTTGCATAACCATCCCAACTGGTGCCAGCAGCCCACTCTTTAGCCATATTAAGATCCTCGGTACAATAAAATCCTAATCCGTAATCATTGTAGAGCTTACCGTAACCCCATTTTGGTGTACTAATGATATCTTTTGAACCATGATAAATTTTCTTGATCATATGAATTACCTCCTTTAAGAGGAGTATACTCCTGTAGGAGTATAAAGTCAATAGATTTGTGCGGATGTACTTGCATTAATTGTAGTAAATGATATATAATGCTCATAAATAAGACAAAAACAGGTGGTAAAAATTTACATTATCATTAAAACTGAGGGGAACAATGAAAAAAATAATATGCGCATTAATTATCGTTATAGTGGTTGCCATATGCACTTTAATAGGAGTGAATATATATAAAAACAGCGACCTCTATGATTCAAATGACACAGAAAGCAGATATCGTGAGGAAGGATGGCTTCAAGGTGAATTTACTGCTTATTTTCTACGTGAGAAATTACCTACGGATATAATATGGTATGGTGAATATCATTATTATGAAGATTTTGAGCTTCCTGTTCGGTTTGAAACTGAAATTAATGATGAAGTTCTACAAATGCGTGATGGCTATGAAAAAGTTATTATATTTATTAATGATTTAGATGAAAATCTAAATCTTAGTGAGGATGATTATAAATTAATTTTAAGATATATGGAAAATAACTCCAGATATAACTTTATGTATGTAGGGCATAAAGACATAAAAACAATATATGAGTTGTTTGGATTTGATTCATCGAATTTAAATGAAGACACTTGGTCTATAGAGTTTTTGAATGTAAATGGCTATCTTCAAGCAACTCATGGACCGTTAGAAACAGAGCATTTGGAAGTTCCTGAATTTATAGGCTTTTTACCACTTGATACTTATGTAGATATGTTTGATGATGAATAAATTTTTGTAAAGAGGAATACGTATGTTAAGAACGGAAAAGTTAAGAAAAAGATACATTTCTAAAACCAGGGCTCAAATTGAAGTTCTTAAAATCTTTTTCTTGAATTAAAAAATAATTTTGGAATTCATACATTAGAATAATAAAGACTTCATAAAAAAAGACTCTATTAAATAAAAAATCCTTGACAATATATATATATATATATAATTATTAGAGTATCCCAGATGGAGGTACAATTATTATTGATTTATGCCATATAGTGACATTCATGATATGACATTTTAATAAAGTCCATATAAGAAGTACCCGGGATAAATATACTTCTTTTTGGAAATAAAAAGTAATAAAGGAGTATATAATGAAAAAATTATTAATGTCATTTATTCTTACTCTTATAATTATTTCTTTTGTACCAGCCTCATCAAGAGCACAGGAATATAGAGAAAGAGAAAGACTTGACAATGGATGCGAAGAGATTAAATCAGGTTTATCTAATTATTATTTTGATAAGATATATTTATCAGGTGATTATTATTTGGCAATGTGTATACCAAAGAATACAACGATAGGGTATGTATATTATGGCTATGTGTCAAGTCAGAGTACATCTAGTACTACCAGTAATAATGGTGATAAATATTTTGGACAAACCTGGGGAGATGCAGTTAATATGAAAATTACAATGAAGCCAGTGCCTGCGCTGACACTGTATGAATATAAAGGCACGGGATATTCTATGTCTAATGCAAGTATATATAATGCCTCTGGAAAATTTACATATTATGTTGCCTCAGAAGATCTTTATAATTGGAGTAAAATAACAGTACCAGATACTTCATATGGTTATTTGGCGAGTTGGAGCCCTAATTATGAAAAAGATACTTCAGGGTTTGAGACGTATTCTATAGGATTATCTGTGAGTGAAGCTGGGGTATCAGTAAAAACGGGAATTAAGTTAAGTATTAAAGATGATTTTGTTGATGGATATGATTATAGCAGTATTGACTCAGGCTTATTTAAAGTTAGGTATGATTACAAAAAATATAATGCTATAGGCTTTTGCAGTTCGAGTCGTAAGAATAAGATATTTAATGCAACTACTGTAAATAATGCATACGAGTACAGAGCCGTGAAATCAAATTTGAAAATGTCAAAGCCAATAAAAATAAAAGCTTGTTTCACAGTAGTTGATAGTAAATCTTGGCCGACAGAAGTTAAAGGTTATAATTCAACCATAACTAAATATCTTAATTATTAAAGAGTGATAAGTAGATTTTAAATTTAAAATATTTTATATTGATAAGAATTTGTTATATTAAATTTTTATTATAAAAATTCAAGGCTAACTCTCAACCATTCTTATGGCTTGAGAGTTAGCACAAATGAAACTTCGCGGCTCATCAGTAGGAGCCTTACTACTTAATGTTTGACAGGCTTATTAGATGAGTTTAATTACATTTATTCTACCAGATTAAAAGAGGGGCAAAATGAAAAAGACAATATGTGTCGCGATTGTTCTGGCGGTTATTTTTGTATGTACATTCATAGGAGTGCGTATATATATTAATAGCGACCTTTACGAAGCCAATAACAAAGAAAGCAGCAGATATGGCAGGGGATGGCTTCAAGGTGAATATGCAGCTTATTTTGTACGTGAGAAATTACCTACGGATATAATATGGTATGGTGAATATCATTATTATGAGGATTATGAGCTTCCTGTTCGATTTGAAACTGAGATTAATGATGACGTCTTAAAGATACGTAGTGGTTACGAAAAGGCTATTATTTTTATTAATGATTTAGATGGTAATTTAAACTTTGATGAAGAGGATTATAAACTTATTTTAAGACATATTGAATATAACACTAGATATAATTTTGTTTATGTTGGAACAAAGGATCTTAGTTATATATATGAATTATTTGGCTATGATCCAGCAAACCTCGAGGATGATGAAGTGGAATTAATATTTTTAAATCTTAATGATAGTATCCAATGTTTTAGAGGTGGATATAAAAGTGAGGACTTGGATGATAAGGAACGTATTGGATATGTGCCATTACAGGTATATGCAGATATGTTTGATGATGAATAAATTTTTGTAAAGAGGAACACGTATGTTAAGAACGGAAAAGTTAAGAAAAAGATACATTTCTAAAACCAGGGCTCAAATTGAAGCACTTAAAAGCCTTGATTTGAGTTTTGAAGACACAGGACTTACCTGTATTGTTGGCAAAAGTGGGTGTGGCAAGACAACTCTGCTTAATTGCATGTCCGGATTGGATACGCCTACGGATGGCAAGGTGTTTTATAGTGACGGATTGCAGGATATTTGCATTACGGATCTTCATGGAAATGAACTTGATGAATTTAGAAACAGATATATAGGAATTATTTTTCAGGATTATAATCTTATAAATGAATGGACGGTAGAAGAAAATCTTAAAATCGTGCTGGACATCAGGAATGGACTTGATGAAAATGAGTCTGAGAAAAAGATTGAAGAGGTATTGGGTTTAGTTGAGCTTTCTGAAGTAAGAAAAAGACCAATAAAGGAGCTTTCAGGAGGACAACAGCAGAGAATAGCAATTGCACGTGCTTTGATTAAGGAGCCACAGATACTATTTTGTGATGAACCAACCGGCAATCTGGATTCTCAAAATAGTGAGATGATAATGCAGATTTTGAAGAAGGCATCAGAAAAAATACAGGTTATTGTTGTAACACATGATAATGAAAGTGCTGAAGAATTTGCTGACAGAATTTTGAAAATATCGGATGGAACAATTACGGAAGATAGGAAAAACATTAATTCTCAAAGTGACAGTAAGGAAGAAAAAACAGGGCTTGCCCTGCCAGAAACAAAGAGACTTGGGCAAAGAAGTATCTTAAAAATATCTCTCAATAATCTAAGAATGAAAAAGCTTAAAATCTTTTTTATGATGCTTGTTATGATAATAATTTTTGCAATAATAAAGCTGTCTTTAAGCCTCATGTATCTGGAAAAAGGAAAGGCGTTGTCTGAATTTGTATCAGGGAACAAACTGACCTACCTTTATCTTGCCAAGAATGAAAAATATTCAGATTTGTATTCGGTTGATGAAGGTATTACAATTCGAAATGACAGGCAGTCATATAGTGAGATTTCCGAGCTTTTTGGAAAAGAAAATATTTATCCAATGCTTCGCAATATTTATATAAAAAATGATGACAATATTTTGAGCTGCAATATGGTTATCGGTGGAGAAAGTGACGACTATGAAATATCAGGCTCATTGCCACAAGGTGCTAATGAGGTAGTTATAACTGATTATATGGCTGATGAACTTGGATTGTCTGATCCCATTGGAAAAGAAGTGACAGTGGCAGGATGCAGGCTTAAGATAAGCGGTCTGATAATCTTGAATTATACCTATGATGATTATGGGAATCCTGTGGAATATTCTGAAGCTGCATATAGAATACTTGCATCCAAATCTTTTGGAGAATATTATGCGGAATGTGCCAATGTTGAACTTCCTTTCTCTAGTGTGAGTACTAATTATACAATTGATGAAGAAAAGGAAATATTTATTGATACAGCGTCTGTGTCCGGAAGCACAGATTATGAAATAATCAGTGGAAGAGCACCGGAAAGTGATGATGAAATAGCAGTATCGGAGGATTATCTATACTATTGCATGATGTGCGATACTATAGAGGAAACAGAAGATTTAAGTTATGGCTATACAAACATTTATGATGAAACCTATAATGGGATTTTTAATGGCTATTTAAACCTTTATGATTATTTACCGAATGTCAGGATAGTTGGAGTCTATGAAAGTGGTGCTGCTGATATTATACTGAACGATTCAATTTATAAAAAAATACTAAGTGACTATACGGAGAATTTCTTGCAGAATTCATATGAAATTAAACTTAGTAATGCTGCAATAAAAGACCAAAGTATCTTTGACAGGCTTCTGGAGGAGGGCTATCAATTTGAAATAGACTATTTGGACCCGCTTCTTGATAAGTTTGAAGAAATATCAGCATATAAGACTTTATTACAGTTGGCAACGTTGATTATGTCGGTGATACTTTTCCTTCTTCTGATTATCTTCTTTTCATTTAATGTTAAGGATAATTATAAGAAAATAGGAATACTAAAATCAATGGGAGTTACGAATAGGGACATAAATAAAATTTGGATTATTGAATCTGTGATTGTTGCAGCTCTGACATATGTATTTTCGTTAATAGCGGAACTTGTAATAATTGTAAAAATAAACAATAAGTTCATAAGAGTTTACAATTATGTATGCTCATATATTTACAAAAATGTGTGGATTGATTTAGCGGAATTGTTTGCATTAATCCTTTTGACAGTACTGTTAGTTCTTATGCCGTTGTGGTTACTGACGGACAAAAAAACAATAGAGCTGATAAAGAGTTAGAGCTTAACCTTATCTGAAGTGGCTTTAAGGTTATGAGCAAGTAGCGAAGCGGAATAGGAATATCCGCCTTGATTTTAGGCACCGGGGTTACCCGGTGCCTAAAAATTTTTAAAAAAGTTAGCAAAAACTAACTTAAAACCACTTGACAAACATATATGATAGTGCTAACATATGAACACATGAACATATGTTAAATTGTAAAAACGTAATTGAAAGGGGTTATTTATGTTTTTAGAAATTAGTGGATTAAAAAAGCATTTTGGTGAAGGCGAAAGCAGGGTGGATGTGCTTAATGGCATTGATGCTCAGATTAATAAAGGAGAAATCTGTGTACTGCTCGGACCTTCGGGTTCAGGAAAGTCAACACTTCTCAATATTATCGGAGGTATTGACAATGCAGACAGCGGCTTTATAAGCATCAATGGTGAAAAAATGGAGGATATGAATGAAAAAACACTCACTCTCTATCGCAGAAAGCACCTTGGTTATATATTCCAAATGTACAACCTTATTCCTAACCTAAACATTAAAGAGAACGTAGAGGTTGGGGCCTATCTTAGTGATAATCCGCTTAATGTGGATGATCTTCTTAAAACACTTGGTCTGTATGAACACAGACACAAGCTTCCTAATCAGCTCTCCGGTGGACAGCAGCAAAGAACAGCCATTGGAAGAGCAATTGTAAAAAATCCTGACATTTTACTCTGCGATGAGCCTACAGGTGCCTTGGATTACAATACTTCTAAGGACATTTTAAGACTTATTGAGGATATAAATAAAAAATATGGAAATACGGTTATCATGGTAACTCATAATGATGCTATTAAAAACATGGCTGATAGGGTTATCAAGCTTCGTGATGGTGTAATCAGAAAGAATTATCTCAATGAAACTAAAGTAGCTGCAGCAGAGCTTGACTGGTAAGGAGGAATGGAAATGAAGAACCCTCTTAGAAAAAGAATATTCAGAGAGATAAAGGACGAAGCAGGAAAATATATCGTTATATTCATCTTCATGACTGCACTTATCAGTATAGTATCCGGCTATCTGGTTGCTGATGATAGTCTGAAAAAATCCTATGATGAGAGCTTTGATAAATATAATGTAGAAGATGGCAACTTTGAATTGTCTGAAAAAGCAGATAAAGACACAATCAGTGAAATTGAAAAAGCAGATGTGACTTTATATGAAAACTTCTATCTTGAAGAGTCTACTGATGATATAGATACAACACTTCGTATTTTTGCAGATAGAAAAGAAGTAAACAAGGTATGTCTATTAACCGGTAATATGCCGGAAAATGAAAACGAAATAGCACTTGACCGACTTTATGCAAAAAATAATGAGTTGTCTATTGGTGATGAGATAAGTGTGGCAGGAAAGAGTCTGAAAATAGTAGGTACAGTAGCTTTACCTGATTATGCTGCGCTATATCAGAACAATACAGATTTTATGTTTGACAGTATTAAATTCGGTGTTGCAATAGTGACAGATGAAGGCTTTGATACCATCAGACAAAATAATTTGCATTACAGCTACAGCTGGAAGTATACAAATCCACCGGCAGATCCTGATGGCTCAGAGGCAAAAGAGATGTCTGAAGATTTCATGAAATCCGTAAGTAAGGTGGCAGTACTGACGAATTATGTGCCACGTTATGCATCAAATGCAATTAACATGCCTGGCGATGACCTTAGTGGTGACAAGGCCATGATACTGGCTCTTATGTATATACTTATAGTAATAATAGCTTTTGTATTTGCAATAACAACCAGCAATACAATACATCGTGAATCGAATGTAATAGGAACTCTCAGAGCCTCAGGTTATACGAAGGCAGAGCTTATAAGGCATTATCTGGCAGCACCAATAGTTGTCTTGTTTATAGCTGCAATTATCGGAAATATTCTCGGTTACACCTGGCTTAAGGATGTAATGGCAGACCTCTATCTTGGAAGCTACAGCCTTACAACCTACAAAACCCTGTGGAATGCAGAAGCCTTTATAGAGACTACTGCAGTACCTATTATTATAATGTTATTAATTAATTTTGTAATGCTGGCCAGAATGATGAGCCTTTCACCTCTTAAGTTCATTCGTCGTGACCTTAAAAGAAAGCAAAGAAAAAAGGCATTTAAGCTAAATACAAAAATTCATATTTTGACACGCTTTAAAATAAGGGTAATTTTCCAGAACATACCAAACTATGTTACAATTTTCGTGGGAATATTATTTGCAGGAGTTATTCTTGTATTTGGAAACATGTTTGACCCTATGTTGGATCATATTGAAAAAGAAACACTTGAAAACATGCCTTCCACGTATCAGTATATTTTAAAAGCTGAGTGTGAAACTAAAGCAGAGGATGCTGAAAAATTTTGTGCAGGCAGCTTAAAAAGAACAGGTGACGGACTGGATGAAAGCATTTCCATTTATGGAATATCTGAGGACAGCCGTTATGTGAAATTAGATGTTAGTGATGAAAAAGTTTATATCACAAGTGCTTATGCAGACAAATATTCACTTGAGATTGGCGATGAAATCACTCTTAAAGAGGAATATGGTGACGAGAAGTTCACACTGAAAGTTAACGGCATTTATACCAATCCAAGCTCACTTGCAATATATGTAAGCAGAGATAAATTTAATACAATGTTTGACAAGGATAAAGAATATTACAGTGGATATATGTCAGACTCAGAAATTTCAGACATAGATGAAGGAATGATTGCTTCGAAAATTACTGAAGATGATTATACAAAATCGTCACGTCAGTTAAGACAGTCAATGAGCAACATGATGTCGGTATTTTGGATTGTAGGTGTGGCAGTATATATGTTAGTCATTTATCTCCTTGCAAAAATTATTATTGAAAAGAATTCACAGTCTATTTCAATGACGAAAATTCTGGGATACCAAAAATCAGAGATAAACAGGCTCTATATTCACACAACAACAATAGTAACGATACTTTCACTTATTATTGTACTGCCAATTCTGGGCAAGCTGCTACAGCTTATATGGCATGGAGTTATGTTGGAATATATAGGCTATATACCACTTTATATTGAATGGACAGTTTATGCCAAGGTAGTAATAATAGGAATTATCACTTACGCAGTAGTAGCGGTTCTTCTTATGAAAAAGACAGACAAGATTCCAATGACGGACGCTTTGAAGAATGTAGAATAGAAAAGTTGTATTCAGGCACAGCTATATTGGCTGTGCCTGAAACTTTTATCTAAAAGTTTCATTCTCATTTAGAAGCCTGAATTTTTGGATAATAATCAAAGCGGATATAATAGGTTCAGCTTCGCTACTTGCTCATAACCTTAAAGCCACGTCGTTATATAAGGATAAATAGACATTTCCTAAAAAAATTACAGGAATATCATGCATTGTAATGTTGACATTTGTATTAAATAGAATTATGATAAACATAAAAGTTTTTTTAAAATTGACAATATGACATTTTTGAACCTGTAATGGAAGAGAAAGTTATCAAAGGAAAATTATGAAGAAAAAAATTGTTATTACAATCAGCTGTATATTATGTCTGTTAATTTTGTTGATACTTACTGCCTATTTTGAAGGATGGTTTAGTAGCGCTAGTGAGCAGGAAAAAAAGTATATGACTGAATTAAATGAATCTAATGTAGTTGTTTATTATTATGGCAGCCTTAATCCGGGAAAAGAAATCACTATCAATTATAAAAAAGTTAATGAATTTACTGAAGCATCCATTGGTGACCCTGATAATATATACACTTATCATGTCATTGTTATATTTGACTTTGATGGAACTATGAATTTAACTAATACAGAGTTGTTATTGATAAAAAAATATTGTGAAGAAAACTACTATGATCTTCTATATTATGGTAGTTCACATTTAGAAGCTTTCAAAGAGTGTGGATACTTTTCACAGATGGATACAAAAAGTTTAGGCTTCACTTATAATGGTTCATATTGGATAAATAGAAGTGACAAAGATCAATATGCAAATCCTTATTTGCTGTTAGGATTATGGGAAGAAGATGATAATAAATCATTTGATAATAATGACAGTCACATTATGTGGAAGATGGCTATAAGTTATATATCAGATCTGATAAAAAGCAGCAGAGGGGAGTCCTAAAGACTTCCCTTTCTTGGTTTATAGTGATAATAAGTTTATATTGCTAATAAGCATAGCATTATTAGTAGTTAATTAAGTTTAACCACGAAGTGGCATTAAGGTTATGAGCAAGTTGCAAGGCAGATTGCAAATATTCGTTTTGACTCGGCTAGAATCTTGAAGGTTTAAGAAGTAGTTGTATTGGAGAAAATTTTGAATGTATAGATTAATAAACGTTACAAAAAAATATCTGGATAATTGTGAAGAAGATGTTACTGCTTTAGACCATGTGACAATTAAGTTACCACGTGCAGGACTCTTAATTATTAGTGGAACAAGTGGCTGTGGAAAAACAACCTTATTAAATATATTAGGGGGATTGGATAAGCCTACTTCCGGGGAAGTATATTTTGAAAATGAGAGAATAGATAATAAAGATGAAAAATGGTGGGATGCATTTAGAGGGAATAATATAGGATTTATATATCAGGATTTTAATACTCTTGACGATATGACTGTAGCATATAATATTTCTTTGCCACTGATTTTGCATGGTGTAAATAAAAGTGAAGCAAATGAAAAAACAGAAAAAGTTTCAAAAGAACTGGGTATAGAGAAAATATTAAATAAAAAATGTTCTAAATTGAGTGGAGGACAGAAACAACGTGTAGCTATAGCAAGGGCTTTAATTACAGGTAACAGAGTTATTTTGGCTGATGAACCAACCGGAAATCTTGATGAAGAAAATAGCATTAAAGTATTCGAAATTTTAAAAGATATATCGAAAAATCATTTAGTTATTGTAGTAACACATGATTATACACTAGGTAAAAGATTTGCTGACAAAGTTATAAAAATAGCTTATGGACAAGTACAAGAAGAAAGTGAGCATGATTTTGAACAAGCTGCAAGTAATCAAGAGTATGCAACATATGTTGCGACAGATAAAATATCTGTTGAAAATAGTAAAAGACAAAGACTTCCATCCAAAGAATGTGCCAGATTTGCATTGACTGCTATAAAAAACAGAAAAATTCGTTGCATTATGTCAATTCTGATTTTTTCAATAACCATGTCGTTGATATTACTGTTGGGAGAATTGATAAATAGAGATGACAGTAAATCCTTTAGCAATGAATTAAAGAGAAGTGACTCGGTACTGGTACCGGTATATGAATCAGTACCTTATGAATATAGTGAACTAACTAATGATGATAAAATAACTTACGGAAGAAAATTTTATGAAATACTTTATAATAAAATTTCTGAGGGCGCAATTTTAAGATATGGCTTTAGTGGATATTTGGAAAACACTGAAGATAACTGTGAACTTAATATTTTCTACGTGAATGACAAGAATTCTGAAAGTTTTTCCTTTACAGGTTCATTTCCTAAAAATGAATTTGAAGTCGCTCTATCAACTGAAGCTGCGGCTGCAATAGATAATGACGAAGATTTAATAGGATCATACATAAAAATAAATGGAAATGATTTTTTGGTCACAGCTTTGGTATCTGAAATAGCCGGTAAAAAAATTGAAGAAGTGTATGCTGATGATGGATATGATTCAAATGCATTATCTGATTTAGTTTTGATATCTGACAAGACATTGCTAAGCAATGCATATACTGAAAGTATATATATGCCAGGGATTGGGTTAATTGAAAATGGAGATATAGTATATCAGGCTACTGTCTATAATGATTACAATTCAAGTAAAAATGTAACTGAACTTGTGAGTGGTAAAATGCCGGAACAGCAGAATGAAATTCTTGTTACCTTATCCTATTTAAATGAGCAGCAAAAAGATTCATCAGATGTTATAGGAAAAGCCTTTAAGCTACATGATTTATATGAAGAAAAGTATGAAAATACATATTGGAACATGCTTAACTTATATGAAATCTGTGGTAACGAAATAATTGTTACTGGTGTAGTTGATTTGCCTGGAGACTTTTATCTTAATCCAGAGGTTTTTGACTTGATACATAATGAATATAATCGTTATTACACATATCCTTATTATGTGGTGCTTAATGAAGAAAATATGAAAAATGAGATGGCTTCGCTGATAAGCACTAACACAAAAATTTTAAATTCAAAATATGATTTACTTTATTCTTTTTTAGATGAAATTAATAGAATTAGAACTGGATTTGTAGTGCTTGCAATTGTAATTAGCTTATTAACATTAATGCAGATGATTTCACTTTATTCGTATAGCATAAATGATAACAAAAAGGAAATCGGTATCTTGAGAACTATAGGTGTAAATAAAGCGGATACGGTGCGAATATATTCACTTGAATGTGTTGGTGTTACCGTAAACTCATTTGTTATAGCCTGTGCACTGGTATTTATTGCTAATATATTTTTAAATAATTTTATAAATGAAAATATAATTGAAATATCAGAATTTAATTTGTTGAATTTACGAGGAGATATTGTTGTAGTCTCAATTATAGTTTCAGTAATATTAAGCCTATTATCAGTTATTTTTCCTTTAATGAAATATTCGAAAATTAAAATAGTGGAACTCATCAAATAAATGATAAATTAAAAATCACAGGGTTGACAGGGTGCAACTTTTAATGTTAAAAGCCCTCCATAACTTAAACATTGAGTATCGCTTTGAGTTATGTAGGGCTTTTCAGATAAGGCAAATTGTATGTTATATGCGTTCTATCCGCATCTGTGCTTCTTAGCTTCGGCTCCGTCTTTTTACAAATCGCAACCTAAGGTTGGGAGTACTTAAAGTATAAAAGAGCAAATGATGCTTTAAAAATGTTGTCAAAAGTAAAATCAAAGGTTAATTAATGGAAAATCTGAATTTTATGTATAAAAATCTGTCAAGCGTTGTTGAAAATGTCCTAAAAAAACGTATTGCAATAGAGGTTAAACAGAAGTATAATATACATATTATTCATATAAAAATACTATGAATTGAGGTTAAAGGAGCAAATTATGAAATTTTATGTAGAGAAAGCGGTTCTTGACAGTGGTGTAAAAATTGTATTTCCTGTTATAACCGGTATTGACAACACAGCAGTTAGTCCTGAATGGGAAGCCTATAGAAACAAAAGACTGGAGGAGCTTTATTTAGAGTATGAAAATTTGGATGTACACGAAGACGAGATTCTCGAAGGCTTCAATATTCTTCATGACAATACAGGAGTTAAAAGAAGAAAGAACATTCCGGCAAGTGAGAACCTGATTAAGCTGCTTAAAAAGAATCATGGAATGTTCTTTATAAACCAGGCGGTGGATATTTATAATCTGATTTCTCTCGAAAGTAAGCTGGCACTTGGAGCACATAATATAGACCGTACTGAAGGTAATGTAACATTAAGATTTACAGATGGAACAGAAAAATTCATTCCACTTGGACAGTCAGAGCCTATTCCTGTAAATCAACATGAATATTGTTATTGTGATGATGCGAATGAAGTACTTTGCAGACTTGAAATACGCCAGGTAAATAAAACGGCCGTAGATGAGAAAGCTCAGAATGTTTTTTATATTGTTCAAGGTAACGGTGCAACTACTGATGAATATCTGCTTGAAACAGCTCAGAAGCTTATTGATACCACAGTCAAATACTGTGGCGGCAGCGGTGAAATAATAATACCGGAGGTTATCTGATGAAATGGCAGCACCACAAATTGATGACTCTACAGAAGATGAAAGACGTGAGTTTATAAAAAATACTTATAAATGTATTGCTGATTGTGACCTTTGTGGAATCTGTCAGGTTTTTAAAGGAATGGAGCCGGAAACTGCCTATCAGGATTATATTTTGGGTAAAAGGAGCTATCTTGAAGTATCTGAAGACTTTAGATAAGGATAAAAATAAAAGCTCTGCAAGTGCAGAGCTTTTTTGCTGTAAAATTGAATATTTTTATTCCACTTGAGTTCTACAATCATGGCAGGCTTCTCTATTCCTGACTTTTGTACAAAGACCATGTCAGAAAGCCTAGGCCCGAAGGGAGTTCACGAATGATTGTATAATCTGCCTCTTGACATGTTTCCCAAATAAGTTAGAATTGATATATAAAAAATTATCGGAGGAACATATATGTTGAATCAGTTTTCTAGAACTGAATTGCTTTTAGGCAAGGAGGCGATGGAGAAGCTTGGAGAAAAAAGAGTGGCAATTTTTGGAATTGGTGGAGTAGGTGGTTACGTTTGTGAGGCACTGGTAAGAAGTGGTATAACTAAATTTGATCTTATTGATGATGACAAGGTCTGCCTTACAAATTTAAATCGACAGATACTTGCTACAAGAAAGACAGTGGGTCAGTACAAAGCTGAGGTTATGAGAGACAGAATGCTTGAGATAAATCCCCAGGCTGACATTACGGTCAGAAAATGCTTTTTTCTACCTGAGAATGCAGACGAATTTCCTTTTGATGAATATGATTATATTATAGATGCAATAGATACGGTAACTGCAAAGATTACGCTGATAATGATTGCGAATGAGAAGAAGATACCTATTATGAGCTCAATGGGGGCAGGAAATAAATTAGATCCGACGAGATTTAAGGTTGCAGATATCTACAAAACTGAGATGGATCCACTTGCAAAGGTAATGAGGCGAGAACTGAAAAAAAGAGGAATCAAAAAGCTTAAGGTAGTTTTCTCTGATGAAAAACCAATTCGTCCAATAGAGGATATGTCAATTAGCTGTAGAACTCACTGTATATGTCCGCCGGGAGCTAAGCATAAATGTACCGAGAGAAGAGATATTCCGGGAAGTACAGCATTTGTACCGGCAGTGGCAGGACTGATAATAGCAGGTGAAGTAATTAAAGATTTATCAGAAAGTCCGTCTTACTACAAAAAATAAGGTTAAATTTATTTCATAAAATTGTTTGAGTGTGGTTATACTAGAAGATAAATCAAAAGGTGGTGTGAGTTTATTATGATGGAATCAATGCTTATCAAAAATACGACAAAGGAGCAGCGCGAAGAAATAATCCGAAAATCACTTGATTGTGGTGGTGGCGGTTGTGAAAACTGTTCATCCTGCTGGCTTGGAGGAGGATCACCCTGGGATATTTATCAGGATTATATTGATGGGAAGCGAGAAATAGCAGAGATAAATATGGAATATAATGCCAGATATCTGCGATAAAGATGCAACAAATGCTACAAATCTGCTTACTTTTGTCAAGTGGTGGTGTGGAAATTTTCTTCACTATTTTTTATGGTTTCCCACCACATTCATTCACAATAACCCGCTTAATTTTGTCTTTTGCGGTATCATTGGTACTATCACTAAAATGCACATTTACCGTATATGTGGTATTTCCTATTTTCTTTTTAAACTTATTTGTATTTTTCTGTTCTATATCTTCCATATTCGTTATCTCCTCTCCTATGCTGGCGTTTTATATTTTCTAAAGCTTTCTTTTCACGAAAAAAGGCAGCTATGAATATCTCTACTCATAACTGCCTTAACGCTGTTAATTTATTTAATTTTCAGTTTGACAAACTGGAAGTTATTCAATAATTTTTATCAAAGTCCTCTTTGTTTTATATAAA
>CAZVBH010000014.1:0-34793 GCA_964625275.1 uncultured Lachnoclostridium sp. | reverse complement strand
TGGCTCCTCTACTATCATTTCCGAGCCATGATATATTGTAATCAGTTTTTCCATGCTCTATTCCTCCACTTAGCCTTATTATATCACTTTGGTGATAGAAAGGCAAGAGGCATAGAAGTTCACATTGGTCACATTGTGCCTGGCATTCTAAATCCTGTATTACCTTAAATACGGAAAGATAATAAGGGAAAAGTTGATGAGAAACTTGACTATTCCCTTAAAATATGATATTATTTAAGACAATAAGCGTGGAGGTAAGGGAATGCGAGAATTTAATTATTCCTTGATTAAAGATAAAAAGTGGGACTCGGAACTGCTGGGTCTTGTTGCCGCCATATATAAAGAAGCAGGCAAGCAGGAAATGTATCTTAAGCAAAGACCGGAGGAACTTGAGAAACTTGTGGAGATTGCCAAAGTGCAGAGTACTGAGGCATCAAATGCCATAGAGGGAATCGTTACCACCAATACGCGCATCCGGCAGCTTGTGGAAGAAAAAACAACGCCTAAGAACCGAGATGAACAGGAAATTGCGGGCTACAGGGATGTTCTGGGAATCATTCATGACAGCTTTGATGCAATACCAATCACACAAAACTATATTCTTCAGCTGCATAAGATTCTTTACAGCCACATGAACAATCCTGTGGCAGGACGGACGAAAACCGTGCAGAACTATATCAGTGCCACTTATCCGGATGGGCATACGGTGACACTTTTTACACCTCTTGCCCCTTATGAGACGCCGGAGGCACTTGATAGGCTGTGTGAAGAATATAATCGTGTGATTGGAAATCTTGAACTTGAACCACTGATTGCGATCCCTGTATTCATCCATGATTTTCTTTGTATCCATCCGTTTAATGACGGAAACGGACGTATGAGCCGATTGCTCACAACGCTCCTTCTGTACAGAAATGGATTCTATGTAGGAAAGTATATCTCCTTGGAGGCAAAGATAGCTAAGAACAAGGATCTGTACTATAATGCACTTGCTGCTTCCCAGGACGGCTGGCATGACGGAAACGATGATCCGGTTCCGTTTATCAAATACCTGCTTGGAACGATACTTGCTGCATATAAAGACTTTGAAGACCGTTTTGCCTTAGTTGAGACAAAGCACTCTGCTCTTGATACAGTGCGGCTTGCTACACAGAATAAGATTGGCCGCTTTACTAAACAGGATATTCGGGAACTTTGCCCGGCACTCAGCCTCAGTTCCATTGAGGGTGCTCTCCGAAAGCTGGTGGAATCAGAGGAGCTTGTACGTGAGGGAAACGGAAAAAATACATGTTACTATAGAACAAAGTAGCATTTTTGCTTTTTTATCTTAATAACATGGGTTCCTGTCACTCTAAAAATTCTTGTCGGGAAAGCACATTGTATCAAAGAGAGTGTCTTGTTAGATGAGACCTGTGGAAGCGGTGGATTTATGGCACGGGTAAAAAACAACAGTGAGGTGATATGGAGTGAACAAAGATCCATTTAATGAATATATCAAAGAATCCGAGCCTGCAAAGCGGGACAAGGGCTATGCATGGCACACGGCCATTGGCCTGCAAGCCGTTGACGGGCTGAAGACATCAGAATATCTGGTGCATACTGCTGTTCGGAATATCGAAGGCGAGATTTCCTTTGAAGAGGCAAATGCGCTTTTGCAAACCTACTACGAAGAAAATCCTACCCGTGATGCGTCAGATCGTACAGAGGAAGCTGACAAGGTTTCCGCACGGATTGCTGCGCTGCTTTCCGAGCGTGCTTTTAGTTTCACACCTAATGAATATATCTCCATTCACAGGAAGCTGTTTACCGGTATCTATTCCCACGCGGGACGTATCCGGGATTATAACATAACGAAGAAGGAATGGGTGCTGAATGGAGCGACTGTGCTTTACGGCAGCGCTACGGAGCTTCGTGCAACGCTTGAATATGATTTCTCCGAAGAGAAGAAGTTTTCTTATAAGAATCTCGCGATGGATGAGATCATCCATCACCTTGCGTTGTTTATATCCAGACTTTGGCAGATCCATGTATTCGGTGAGGGCAATACCAGAACAACGGCGGTGTTCTTCATCAAGTATCTGCGCACGCTGGGCTTTGATGTGACGAATGACATTTTTGCTGAGAATGCGTGGTATTTTCGTAACTCACTGGTCAGAGCAAACTACAATGACTTGAAGAATGGCATTCACGAAACAACGGAATTCCTTGAAGTGTTTCTTCGCAATCTCCTGCTGAACGAGAATCATCCGCTTCATAACCGGACATTGCACATTAGCGGCACTTTCAAAGAAACAGAAAAACCGGATATTGAATCGAAAAAACCGGACATTGACGCTCTAAAATCGGACATTGAAACTATTTTCAAACCGAAAACGGCAAGCCATATTTTGAAGCTGCGTGAGGCATTTCCGGGACAGACAATCTTTGGACGGTCAGACATAATGAAGGCGATTGACATTAAAGCATCCAGAGCCTCTGACCTTCTGAAAGAAATGGTGGAGTATGGAATCATTGAACCGGTGACCGGACATGGCAAAGGCAAGTATCGATTCCGGCAGCATTAGAGTTGAGGTGAAGACAGTCTGCTTGCTGTCGAAGGAAACCTAATTATTCCCTTAAAAGATGACATTGTTTAGGGGAATCAGCAGGAAGGTAAGGGAATGCTTTTTTGCTTTTTTTATCTCGATAAAGGAGTGATAACCAAATGATAATTCAAACAGGAATGAGAACAGATATTCCCGCCTTTTATTCAAAATGGCTGTTAAACAGAATAAAGGAAGGCTATGTAATGGTGCGCAATCCCTACTATCCGTCTCAGGTTACAAAATACAGTCTTTCACCGGAAGTAGTGGATGTAATGGCTTTTTGTACCAAAAATCCTGCACCGATGCTTCCACATATGGATATATTAAAGCCCTATGGTCAGTACTGGTTTGTGACCATCACACCCTACGGAAAAGAGGTTGAGCCCAATGTACCTCCTAAGGAAATAGTGATGGAGGACTTTAAGCGACTGTCGGATATTGTAGGTGTAGATGCTATAGGCTGGAGATATGATCCGGTTTTTGTTGATAAAAATCATACAATCGATTGGCATGCCAAAGAATTTGAAACCATGGCAAGGACACTATCAGGATATACAAAAACCTGCGTTATCAGCTTTATCGAAATTTATAAAAAGGTAGAACGAAATTTCCCTACTGCCAGAAAGGTGTCAAAAGAAGAAAGAATTAAGCTTGGAAAGACATTTATAGATATTGCCTCCACCTATGGAATGGTAATAAGACCATGTGCAGAAGGGAATGATCTGGCTCCTTATGGTGCAGACTGCTCCGGCTGCATGACGGTAAAAACCTTTGAAAAAGCAATTCATACCGGACTTGACGTGCCGAAAAGAAAGACTAATCAAAGAAACGGACAATGCGCCTGTCTGCTCGGAGTTGATATAGGCGCTTATGATACCTGTGGACATTTATGCAAATACTGTTATGCAAATTCCAATGCAGACAGAGTAAAAGCAAATATGAAAAGACATGATCCAAATTCCCCATTTCTGTTGGGCAAGCTAATGCCGGGGGATGTTGTTCGTGAGGCGCAGCAAAAAAGCTGGATAAATAATCAGCTTAGCTTTGATTTTACATAAAAGCAGTACTCACCATGAATCAATCAGCTGAGCTTTGATTTTACATAAAAGAGGTATTCCGCATGAAGCAATCAGAAAGAAGACAAGTTTTAATAAAATATTTAATAGATGAACAGCCTGGCTTTAGGGACTTTGAAATACCTTTCGAGGAAGAAGACCAGAAAATACTGCTTCGCTCCCTTATGAATGTAAGAAGCCCCAAGGCTATATCAGAGGACTTCCTCAAGGTGCAGGATGAATACCTGACGGAGACTGTAAGACTCAAAGGAACTGTATCAATTACTGATATGGAAGAGCCCCAGCCGGACATATATCTTTGGAAGGGCGACATTACAAGACTTGCCGTTGGTGCAATAGTAAATGCAGCAAATAGCGGAATGACAGGCTGTTACCAGCCCTGCCATAATTGCATAGATAACTGTATTCATACCTTCGCCGGTATTCAACTGAGAAACAAATGTGCAGAGCTGATGGAAAAGCAAGGTCACGAAGAGCCAACAGGTAAAGCAAAAATAACACCTGCTTATAACCTTCCCTGTGATTATGTAATACATACCGTAGGACCTATTGTGTCGGGAGATTTGACTAAAAAACATGAACAGCTCCTTAAATCCAGTTATCAAAGCTGCCTGGAAATAGCGGATGAATTTGAGATTAAATCAATTGCCTTTTGCTGCCTTTCGACAGGGGTATTTATGTTCCCAAATGAACGTGCGGCTGAAATCGCGGTAAATACAGTAAAAGACTACAAAGAAAAGACCGGCAGCAAGCTAAAAATAGTTTTTAATGTATTTAAAGAACAGGATTATGAAATCTATAAAAGACTGATAAGATAAAGAATATAGGAGGAGCTTATGGAAAAAGAATTTTTAAATAAGCCGGCCTTTACCAAGGAAAACGTTTTCCCCTTATAAGAAGCAATTTATCAATAGATGACCTTGTAGCTGTCGAAACCTATTACGGATTGGCTTGGATTTTACTTATATAAATGAAGCACTTGGTGTAAAAAAACATCCTGTATACAAGAATAAGGATGGAAATCCACGTGTGAATGAGGATGGGAATACTCACAAATAATGATGGTTGCGATTTACAAAGACCTGTGATATGATTAGAAAGGAGTAATGGCACTAAGACAGAAATTTGCCTGATATACTATGATTCAAACACGTCAAGGGGAAGCGTAATGAAGAATTCAAAATATAAAAACTATATGATAATGCCGGTTGTGGGTATCGGTATAATCATTCTCGGAGATATATTAGCGGCAGTAACCGTTAAAAATGATACGGTAAGCTTTCTGCTTTTTGCCTCAACTGCAATTTACATGGCCTTCCTTATCAGTCTGGCAGTCATTGTATACGGAAGAATGAAAAAAGACTTCGTAACAGTCGGACTTGGTTTTCATGAAGTCGCCGAAGGACTACTAAAGGATTTTGACGTGCCTTATGCAATAATGGACTCTAATGGAGAAATTCTCTGGACCAATTATGCAATGTCAGATTTGCTTGACCATATGTCAAAGCAGGTTACTTCAATGACAGATTTGCTTTCCAATATCACCTCAATGAAGCTTCCTACAGAGACGGACAATGTTGTCTTTCGCTCAGAAATAAACAATCTCAACTATAAAGTAGTCATGAGCTTGATATCTTCACCGGAATTTGATGAAAGTCTGGAAGTGATTCATAGTGTTGACGGGGACAACGAAAGTAAGCTTATCGGCGTATATCTCTATGATGAAACAGAAATAAATGTTCTGCGTAAAGAAAATTTTGACCAGCAGATGATAATCGGACTTCTCTATATAGATAATTATGATGAGGTTCTTGAAACAATAGATGAAGTAAAGCGCTCACTGCTTGTAGCCCTTATTGACAGAAAAATAAATAAATACATGACGGGCATTAATGCTGTCATTAAAAAGCTTGAAAAAGATAAATATCTCTTTGTATTCCAGAAAAAATATCTGGAAGAAATTAAGAAGTCAAGTAAAGTTCTTCTTGAAGAGGTTAAGAAAATCCAGGCAGGCAAAAATGAAATTACCGTAACGATAAGTATGGGACTCGGTATTGCCGATTCCGATTATACAAAGAGCTATGAATATGCACGAGCCGCAATAGATTTGGCACTTGGACGAGGCGGAGACCAGGTAGTCATTAAAAATGGCGACGACATCTCCTACATCGGTGGCAAGAGTGCTTCAATTGAAAAGAGTACAAGAGTAACGGCAAGAGTAAAGGCTCACGCACTTGGCGAGCTGATAGAAGCTCATGATGAAATCTTTATTATGGGACATTCAATCGGTGACGTTGATTCCCTGGGCTCAGCAATCGGTGTTTACAAAATTACTCAGATTTTCGGCAAAAAGGCCTATATAGTTTTAAATGAGGTAAATTCCTCAATCAGTCCTATTTTCTCAAGATTTTTAGATAACCCTGACTATCCGTCAGACATGTTTATCGGAAATCTTCCGGCACAGGAAAGAGCAGGCAGAGATTCACTTCTTATCGTAGTGGATGTAAACAGACCTAGCCATACCGAGTGCCCTGAGCTGTTTGACCTTATTCCGACAGTAATCGTTCTCGACCATCACAGAGTGACAGGTGATTCGGTTTCTCATGCGGTGCTTTCTTATATCGAGCCTTATGCATCCTCAGCCAGTGAAATGGTAGCTGAGATACTTCAGTACATCGGTGACGGCGTAAAGATTAAGTCTCTGGAAGCAGAGGCGCTTTATGCAGGAATAATGATAGATACCAACAATTTCCTCACAAAGACAGGCGTAAGAACCTTCGAGGCAGCGGCCTATCTGAGAAAGAATGGCGCAGATGTAACCAGAATAAGAAAAGCCTTTAGGGCAGACATGAAGGAATATGTTACAAAAGCCGAGGCAATTACCTCTACAGAAATATTTATGGAGGGTTATGCCTTTGCAAAATGCTCCTCGGAGGGTATTGAAGCTCCGACAATTCTCGGAGCCCAGGTTGCAAATGAGCTTTTGGAAATCGTTGGTGTAAAGGCATCCTTTGTCTTTACGGAATATAAAGGAAAAATATTCATCAGTGCACGTTCAATAGATGAATTAAATGTTCAGGTTGTAATGGAAAAGCTGGGCGGCGGCGGTCATATGAACATCGCCGGAGCGCAGATGGAGGATGTTACAGCTGAAGAAGCAATTATACGCGTTAAAAATGTTTTATCACAAATGCAATTAGGAGGAGAACTTTAAATGGAAGTAATTTTATTAAAGGATGTTAAATCATTAGGAAAAGAAGACGATATCGTAAAGGTAAGTGACGGCTATGCAAGAAACTGCCTGCTTCACAAAGGACTTGGAGTAGAAGCTACACCAAAGACCTTAAATGATCTGAAGCTTAAGAAAAAATCACAGGATAAGGCAGCAGCAGAGGCACTTGCAGCAGCACAGGAGCTTGCCGGAAGACTTAATGCCGGAAAGGTTACTGTTGGTATTAAAATTGGTGAAAATGGAAGAGTATTTGGAGCTGTTTCAGCGAAAGAGGTTGCAGAGGCAATTAAAAAGCAGCTTGGAATTGACATCGACAAAAAGAAGCTCGTTATGGAGCCCTTCAAAAACATGGGTAACTTTAAGGTTGGAGTAAAGCTTCATCCACAGGTGCTGGCTGAACTCAAGTGCGATGTTATAGAAGAAAAATAAGGACTAAAAAATGGATGAAAATCTTATAAAAAAGGTTCCACCTCACAGTGAGCAGGCTGAACGCTCCGTAATAGGCTCAATGATGATGGATAAGGATGCAATTTCAGTTGCCACAGAGCTACTCCAGCCTACTGACTTTTATGAGCCAAAGCTTGGAATTTATTTTAAGGTAATGACCGAGCTGGCCCAAGAAGGCACAGAGGCAGACCTTGTAACCATTCAGGACAGACTAAAAAAAGAAGAAATTCCTGAGGAATATGCCTCACTGGAATATCTCGCACAGCTGGTCGATGCAGTACCGACCTCAGCAAATGTCAAATATTATGCAGAAATTGTCAGGGAAAAATCACTTCTCAGACAGCTTATAAAGGCCTCAGAAAAGATAGCAAATACCTGTTATTTAGACAAAGAGGAGACAGCAGAAATTTTCGGTAAAGCAGAAAAAGACATGTTTGCAATTTTGCAGAAGTCCAATAACAGCCGCGACTTGACTGAAATTTCTGAGATTGTACTCGATACACTCAACAACATCGAAATGGCAGCCAAAAATAAAGGAGCCGTAACCGGAATACCTACAGGCTTTTTGGACCTTGATTACATGACCGCAGGAATGCAGCCTGCAGATTTGGTAATCGTAGCGGCAAGACCATCTATGGGAAAAACAGCTTTCGTACTTAATATGGCAGAATATATGGCAGTGCGAAACAATCAGACGACAGCCATTTTCTCTCTCGAAATGTCAAAAACTCAGCTCGTAAACCGTATGCTTGCAATGAATTCAAAAATAAATGCACAGAGTCTGAGAACAGGTAAGCTTGATGACAGTGAATGGGCAGAGCTTGTAGAGAGCGCAAGAGCGATTGGTGGTTCTGCTTTAGTTATTGATGATACACCGGCAATTTCTGTAGGTGAGCTTAGACAAAAATGTAGAAAGCTAAAGCTTGAAAGAAATCTCAAGTGCGTAATAATCGATTATATTCAGCTGATGACACTTAATCACAAAGCAGAGTCCGAGCAGCTGAAGGTATCGGAAATTTCAAGAACACTAAAGGCAATTGCCAGAGAAATTGAATGTCCGGTAATAGCACTCAGTCAGCTTTCTCGAGCAGTTGAAAGCAGACCTGATAAAAGACCTATGCTTTCAGACCTTCGTGAATCCGGAGCCATCGAGCAGGATGCCGATGTAGTAATGTTTATTTATCGTGATGAATATTACTTAAAAGATAAATCGGAGCATCCGGGAGAAGCTGAAATTATTATTGCAAAGCAAAGAAACGGCCCGGTAGGAACAGTTAATCTGAAATGGCTTGGTGAATATACCAAGTTTGCAAATTTGGCAAAAAATGAGCATTAGAAGCCGGTGTAAAAAATTGACAGCTTCTGTAGTTATCTCAGAAAAAATATCATAAAAGTAAAAAAGACAGATGATTTTGAAAAACGAAAAGTCATCTGTCTTTATTTTTTTAGGATAAAATTAAAAAAAACAGCTTATAATAAAGGTCACGCTGAGTTAAACCAAAACAACAAGGAGAAATAGAAAATGGGAGAAAGAAGATATTTACTTGCGGACATATCAAAAAAGCTCGATGTTCCACCCTATAGGCTGAGATATTTAGAGGATGCACTTTCAATCAGCATACCTAAAAATGAAAGAGGACTGCGTTATTACAGAAAAACTGAGCTCGAGCTTTTCGCAGCTGTTCTTCGGCTTGAAAGCAAAGGCTTTGACATAGCAGAAATTAAGCTTATAATCAATGATATTCACAGGGTAGACAGACTGCCGGCAGAGAAGCTTTTAGAATTGAGGGACCGTCTAGATATGTGTACCGGAAAGGAAAACAGTTATAGAACAGCTGAGACTAAGACTTCCTTAAGCTTCAGAAAAGAAAATAATTATAATGAAACTAAGGGAAGCCTGGCTGAAACACCCGGAACAACTACGGATATAAGAAATGAAAATAAGTCAGGAATGTCAAGCGAAGCCTCTGATACATCTGCGGAGGTCAAAAATATTATTAAAAAAAGTGAAATTCAAAAGAAAAAAGGAAGAAAACCTGCCGAGCTTGAAGCCTGTGCCACTGAAGCAGATGATAAAATGGCACAGTTTAGAAGTATTATGACCGAGATAATGCTCGATGCACTCAGACAAAATAATGAAGAGCTTGGACAGAGAATAAATTATACTGTTACCGATTCGGTTGTGCGTGAGATGAATTATATGATGGATAAAAGAGAAGAAAGTCTGGAAGAACATTTTAAAGGAATGGACCGCAGACTTCGGGAATTAAGTACAGTAAAAGAACCATAGAGTATATGGAAGCAGCACAACTTATTGCTGAAAAAGCCTCTGATGAAGCCAGAAAACTTTTGCTCAAAAAGCATCTAATGAAGCAAAGAACTTATTGCTGAAAAAGCATCTGATAAGACTAAAAACTTTTTTTAGGTGAAAAAAACCTGTCACTAAATAAAGTGACAGGTTTTTTAACTTCGTAATTATAGAAAGTGGAAACTTTCTATTTATAAATTAACCTTCGATTGAATCTGTAGGACATGCACTTGCACAAGCTCCACACTCAAGACAAGCATCAGCATCAATAACATACTTGTCAGCAGCTTCGCTGATAGCACCTACTGGACATTCTGAAGCACAAGCACCACATGATACACATCCATCGTTAATTACATATGCCATAATAGAAACCTCCTTGATAACTTTACTTGCCTCTATTCTACAATATGTATAAAATAAATACAAGCTAAAAAATGTTAATTGAGGCAAAAAAGTCATCAAATTGCCCAATATGTAACACAATATACGTCAATTAGTTACAACTAACTGAAAACTTTAGTTAAAAACCCTCTTAGTATCAGTATGATACTTGAATTATATTGATGCTTTGAAGCTTCCTTGGGGCAAATTAGTAAATTCTATTAATAAAAAATTCCTGGTTCTTCACTTAAACGGAAGAACCAGGAATTTCTAAAAAGCTTATATAAAATTCAAAGCGAAATTTATCTGCCGATATTTATTTATCTGCAAGATACTTATTAATTGCTTCTAAGAGTGCCTCTGGATCAATTCCATGAACCATAGCTGCCTCCTCGATTGATTCGCCCTGTGATGCAGGACATCCAAAGCAACCCATTCCATATTCAAGAAGAATTGGAATTACGCCCTGGTCGATGCTTAAAAGCTCGCCGATTTTTATATCCTTAGATACTGTCATTGTTTCTCCTCCATTTTATATATATTAACCGTCAGAAGCTCTGACAGCTTTTAGCTATGTTATCAAAGCGAATATTCACAGTCCGCTTCGCTACCTGCTCATAACCTTAATGCTACTTCGATAAGGTTAAATGCAAGTCTACATCATATTTGCAATTACACCAATTGCATCACTTGCTATAATTTTCTCAAAATGCTCTTCAAGATAAACCTTGCTGAAATAAGGTGCCTGTCTTCCGTACTCACAGGCTATGTTGCAAATTCTTCTATAATTATCATAGAGTTCTCTGCCTATATCCAGTAAGAGATAATATTCTCCGGTGCCGGAATCCTTATAAAGTCTTGAGTTTCCTCTAAAATCAGCTGCTGCCACATGCGCAAAGGCTGCTATCTGCTCAAGACTGTCAAATTCTATTGAAACGCAGGTCGGTACTGTGAAATGAGCTCCATTTTTAGCTCCTACTCCTGCTTCAGAATTTCCAAAATGGGCGGTACCCAGTTCATCAATACGTAATTCACCACTATCGGCCATATTCTTAATCTTATCGACAAAATTTAAAAGAACATCCTTTGCCTCTTCACCAAACTGGTCAAGATTCAAGCCACTGAACACCTGCTCTTCTCCACTTTCTTCGACTTCCTCTTCTTCATCATTAAATGGGGTAAGGTGTGAAAACCTTGCGTCCAGTTCATCAGGATTTTCAACCCTAGTAAGGATAAGTACAAGCTGTCCCTGTGCTGTAGGTATGGCTTCAACCATAATAGGCATATCTTCGCCATCAAAGTCACACTCTTCTGCAGCGAGCTGAAGCATATCCCTAAAAAGCAGCTTTGCCTTTTCGGAGCCATATACGAGTTCGCTGAGCTTAAGCTTGCGCTGTGCAAGATCTTCCCTTGTGAGAATGCATTTAACCTGATTGTCATTTAATTTCTCTATCTTCATGCTTCGCCTCTGCCGATCCTTTTTATAATTTATCCTATCTATCCAATGAGTATAAAATAATGTTGCAATTTAGTCAACATAAATCATACCAAAACTTTCCTTATAAATTATATCATCTTTTAAGTAAATTATCTATTAAGTTTTCCTTAAAAGTAAGATTGAATTCTAATTTCATTATACCATTCATGTCAAAGGGTAGCTTAAAAAGCTGTAAATTTTAATAAAAAGAAAAAAGAAAAAATATTTTGGTTGTAAAATGCTCACAAAAATTACTGGTCAGGTTTGTTCACTTTGCATATAAAAAAGGTGATTTGTAATAATTAAAATTGAAAAAATCTAAGGATTTGTCAATAGAAATTAAAAAGAATAAGTATTATAATCAAATTATCAGCTGATTAAGGCAGGTGTTTATCGTAGTCACCCCGGGCCGCCACTTTTTACCCAGAATAAATATTAACACGCAAAAGCTATAAAGCAGGCAGGCTGATATTTGAATTTGGTGGTTTTTGATAAGATTATTTATCAGAATAAAGAAGAAGTAAGGTTGTCCTGCACCAAGCCTTGATAGAAAGGCTCCCGTTTGTCAGCAATCATGTCTGTATCCAAGACTTAGATACCGGGAGCAAAAAAAATCCTGACATTTAGCAATAATGAAAATTACTAAGTGTCAGGATTTTTGTTACCCCAATTGTGAACAGTTATTTGTCCTCAATGACGCCTACATATACGAGAACACCAATAATAAGTGAAACGAAAATGTAAAGACCAACGAGACCAAAAATAATGTTTGTAAGAATTCTGACAATTGGAATCAGACTGAATATCTTTCCTAATACTGCACATACTATAGCAGCAATAACAACTTCAATTAAAAATTTAATAAAAGCATTATTGTCGTCCTTAAGACCGAATGAAAGAGGAAAGATTGTTTTTAAAATTTCCATTTTTCGCCTCCAAAAAAAATATTAACATGATTATATCACTTCAAATTTTAATAGTAAATAAATTTTTACAAAAAATCTTGAAATTATATGCCTATATGTACTATACTTACATAATCAGGTGTCGGATAATGAACCAATGTGCATGTAAATCTGATATCTGAAAAAAATTAATGTATTGAAATAAGGAATGGAGAGGTATTTATTATGGCATTTTTAGACGATTTAAAAAAGACAGTTTCTGACACAACTCAGGGAGCAAAGAATCTTGCAGAGGCTGCAAAGCTTAGCTCAAGAGCAAATGAGCTTGAAAAAAAGAATGCAGGAATCTTTGAAGAGATAGGAAAAGCTTATTACGAAAAAACAAAAGCTGCTCCGGAAGCTGATTTTGCTGACCTTTTTACACAGATTGAAGAAAATGTAAAGGCTGCAGAAGATTTAAAGGCACAGGTTAGAGAAATTAAAGGCATCGTACTTTGTCCCAACTGTGGTGCTGAATCAAAGGCAGGAGAAAAGTTCTGTGTTCAGTGTGGAGCACGTGTAAGAGAAGACGAAGTTAAAGAAGCAGAAACTGCAAAGTATTGTACAACCTGTGGTGAAAAGCTTGAAGCAGGAGCAGAGACCTGCCCTAAGTGTGGAGCAAATGTATAAATTTGTTATGTAAATAAAGTGACAAAAAGATGCGGAAAGAAGCACTATTCCGTTGGATTCAAATATAGGCAGTAAAAACTAAATTTCTGTTGAACAATTATGAATTTTAAAGGTCTATCGTGTTGACGGTGGACCTTTTTCTTTGCTAAATCTTAAGGCTTCATTAAGATTTGTTGAAAATATTTATAAGATTGCTCAAGTATGGTTTACAGACACTAATCAATTTGCTAAAATCTGAGTAAATATTAAAAACTAAATTGCAAACAGCTGTACTGTTTGCTCATTAACCTTGATTATAAGCTATAGCTTTTAATTAAACAGAAAATTCTAGCTTTTAGTAGCAGAGATTTTTTAGTTAAGGTTAAGGTAGGAGGTTGAAATGATTAAAGTAACTAATGCTTCAAAGCATTTCGGCACCTTTACTGCTCTCAATAACATGAATACTGAAATCGCAGAAGGCAGCATTTATGGACTTATTGGAAGCAATGGAGCCGGGAAATCTACTTTCCTTCGAATGATAACCGGTATTTATCAGGCAGAAGGTGGAAAAGTTGAAATTGATGGAGAAAATGTGTGGAATAATCCGGAGGCAAAGAAAAAATTTCTTTATGTACCGGATGAGCTCTTTTTTTTGCCGAGTGCAGATATGAACAGAATGGCAAAGCTATATTCAGATTATTATCCAAATTTTGATTATGAAAGATATGGAATACTTACAGAACGTTTTGGTCTTAATCCAAAGGCCAACATAGCCACCTTCAGTAAAGGTATGAAAAGACAGGCGGCTACAGTACTTGCACTTTCCTGCAAGCCACAGTATCTCTTCTTTGATGAAACCTTTGACGGACTCGATCCGGTAATGAGAAAGCTGGTAAAGGACGAAATTATAGAAGATGTAAAACAGCGTAAGATTACCGCAGTTATAACAAGTCACTCACTTCGTGAGCTTGAAGATGTATGCAATCAGCTCACGCTTCTGCATAAAGGTGGTGTCATTTTTGAAAGTGATGTTCAAAATCTAAAGACAGCTCTCTTTAAAATCCAGATAGCCTTTGATGAGGATTATGATGAAACTAAATTTGAAGGTATTGAAATGCTTGATTTCTCAAAAAAAGGTCGTGTATCCAACTTTATTGTACGAGGCGAAAGAGAAGTTATATTGCCAAAGCTTGAGGCAATGCAGCCACTTCTGATGGATTTACTCCCACTTTCACTTGAAGAGGTCTTTGTTTATGAAATGGAAGCACTTGGTTATGCTTTCAAGGATGTAATGATGTAGGAGGAAGCTATGAAAAATATATTTAGCGCCAGAGTTTACAGAGAAGGCTTAAGACAAACCAAAATAGTAGGCTGTGTTATGACAGCACTTTCGCTCCTTTTTGCATCCTTCAGTCCAATATTGAAGTGGGAAGCTTATAAGGATAATATCTCAAATACCTTTAGATATGTAAGCGCATATAATTATCTGACTTATTATAGATATTTTATGCTTATAATACCATTTGTTATTGTATTGAAGCTCTTTAATTTTCTGTTTAAAAGAGGCTCATCCGACTTTTATCATGCACTTCCATTTACAAGACAGTGCCTGTACATAAGTAATCTTTTTGTAGCCCTGACCTGGTATGTGATTACGAATGCAGCTGCAGTACTCTCAACTACACTGGTATATACGCTTGATGCTCATGTAAAATTTGAGTATATATTTGCACTTCAGAATTTCATTGTCATGCTTGTGATAATGCTCTATATCACAGGAGCAATTACAATTGCAATGAGCATAGTCGGAAGACTTATGGTCTCGGCAGAGCTGGCAGTATTTATAGCCATGCTTCCAAGGATAATAATGCTTATGTCACTCGTTGTTATATCTGCCCAGACATATATAGTAAATATGAATTATGTAAAGTATTTCTCAATGAAATACAACCTTTTAATAGAACTCATTCTCGGATATTTCTTTGATGAAAATGGCTATGTGCAAATGTATTCATATGCACCGGGAATTTTAATTACCTTATTGGTATCAATTATTTTTCTTGCAATCGGTCTTCTGTTATTCTATTACAGAAAGTCAGAGGTTGCCGAAAATGCCGCACCTAATTTGAAGGCACAGGTAGTAATTCAATGTGTATTCGCCCTCTTCTTCTTTTTACTGGCAGCAGTATTGCTTATTGAAGATTCAGGCTTTTGGTGTTTGGTATGCATGATTATAGGTGCATTGGTTTATGTGATTTACTCACTCATTACAACAAGAAGCTTTAAGCTGATGTTTAAAACCCTTCCGGGTCTTCTTATTGTAGTGGTTGTTGCAGGAATTTATGTTGGAATGCTTGAAGGAATATCGGCCGGTATAACAAATAATACACCATCAGCAACCTCAATAAAGAGCGTTGGAGTCGTAAATGATAACGCTTACTATATCATATATAATGAATACCAAAGCTACAATGAGCTTCTTGTAAATGATATAAGATTTAAAGACAGTGAGATTAGCTCCATAATCGCACAGGCATATAGCAACACCTGTAAAATTATAAAAGAAGATGGACCTAATGGTGTATATCAGTATCTTTATAATTATGAGAGCAACAAATCCTGCACTGATATGACCTTCACCATCACCTATACCAGTGGAAAAACAGTAGTACGTCAGCTTTTAGTAGACTCAAATCAAGAGTCACAGCTTGAAAAAGCAATGCTTGCAAATGATGAGTACGCCGAAGCTTACTATGCATTGCCGGATAAAGTGAACATAGGTACCTTTAGCATTGAGAAAAATAATGATGAAATCTGGGAAAGCTTCAAGGCAGAATATGCAAATCTTACAGATGAGCAAAAGTCCTATGCAATTTATGGCGGAGGCTCTCTCGCTGCATCCTATAATGCATGGACAACAGAGTATACTACAGCATATTCAGAAGATGAAGATGATGAAGAAGAAAGTGAAGACTATTCCACCTACAGCTTTGATGCAAGCGGTTACTATAATGGAGTGCAGTTTACAGGAACCTATTATATCGATTCAAGATATATGCCTAAAACAGCAGAGCTTTATGCACTTTATTCTTATCAGGAAAGTGTAACAACAGTAAATAAATTTTATCAGTCTGCAAAAGAATTATCAGGCTATAAAAACCTTAGCTTTGAAACCTATGACACCCTCTATGGAGAAAATGGAGATTTCATAACAGAAATATATTTTTCTTGTGAAATGGATAATGGCATTATTGGATATTCTGATATGTATTGCAACTGGTCAACAGGAGATGGAGAAGATATAGAGTATCGAAGCGGAAGCGTAAACATAAATAACGATAACCTCGAAACCTATATCGACCTCCTTTCAAAAATATTTGATACAGAAAACGTATGCAACGCCTCTAAAAAAACAGTCAGCATATATGCATTTGTCTATGATTATGAAATCTCACATTACGGAGATAGCGTCAACATGACCGTAAACTACGACAAAACAGCGGTCCAGGAGCTCATCGACCTGATGAACCAAAACTACGAAGAAAATTCAGACTCCTTCAACATAGAATGATTTTTTACTCACTTCCTTTTTCTATGCTGATTATATTTTGTAAAAATAGTATGGCAATTAATGAAAAATGATAGTATAATAACTTGCAAAATACAGAACCTTAAGGTATAGAAAAATTAAGGGGGTCTAAAATATGCACATTACATTAACAGGTAACCTCGGCAGCGGCAAATCGACCATTTGTAAAATTCTCAAGGAAAAGTACGGCTATGAAATTTATTCGACCGGTACAGTTCAGAGAAAAATTGCTGAGGAAATGGGACTCACCGTCCTTGAGATGAACAAGCTCATGTGTTCAGATCACAAATATGATCATCTTATTGATGACACAACAGCAAGAATTTCCAGAGAAAATCAAGACAAAAATATTGTTTTCGATTCAAGGCTGGCATGGAATTTTGTCGAGTCCAGCTTCAAGGTTTTTCTTTCTGTAAGTCTTGATGAGGCAGCAAGAAGAGTTTACGCTGATACCTCAAGAGGAAAGGTTGAAACCTATAAGGATTTTCTCGATTGCAAAGAACAGCTCAAGAAAAGAGCAGAAACAGAAGATAAGAGATATGAGGAAATTTACGGAATCCATTACTTTGATTTCGATAATTATAACCTCGTGCTTGACAGCTCTTATACAACTCCTGAAATTTTAGCACAAAATATTGCAGGACTTGCCGGTCAGTCTGATATTAATCCAGACATAAGAAAAATCCTTTTGTCACCAAGAAGGCTTGGGATTGATACCGGGGAAAAGACTACCAGGACAGACTGCTATCAGGGTGGAACTGCTGTGATTACCAAGGCTGGCGATGAGTTTGAGGTGATTGAAGGTATAGACATAGTAAAAAAGGCAGCGGAATATGGACATCCGTTTGTAAAATGTGAACTGAGATAAACCTAAGAGAATTAGATTAAGCCCCACTTACAAGTGGGGCTTTTTATAAAGTATTATTGCTCTTTTTTATAAAGTTTTATTGTTCTTCACAATCAAGTATCACTATTATTGCCGAAAAGCTTGATAAAATGTTTGAGTGTATATTTCCTGCTGCCAAAAAGCCTTAATTCATGCTTGAGCTCAGAATTTTCAGCTGATAGCTCTGATATTGAATTATTCAGGCTCTTGTTTTCTTCTGAAAGCTTAGAAATTAATTGCTGCAATTCAGATAACTCATTAGCCTCATCCTCAAGCTTTTGCTGTAGCTCATTTACTTCTTTAGAATGAGAGTCCTTAAGCTCGGAAATATTCTCATTTAAGACCTTTATTTCACAATTTGCAGCATCTCTCTTATTCTTCATGCTTAGAGTACTATATTCCTGCTTATATAAAGAATTATATAAATCGACAAGCCTTTTACGAAATGAAAATTCTCTTGAACGGGCAAAGGTTTGCAGATAATCCAGGTAATTAATTACTCTTTCCATTAAACCATCCTCATTGTTTTCTGATGAAATAGGAAAATAAATTTGGGATGAATTTGCCTTCGAGAACTTATCATAAGGAAAGTCAGTCCTGTAAATGTCATTGTTGTAAATATGAGGTACATTATTTTGGTCGAGAAAATGAAGAAATCCTTTGAACTTCTCTTCAAATGAAGCATATATTTTGGAATAATCGACATTTTTACAGTACTCAACCGGATTAAAATCAGTAGTAATTTCAGACAGCCTTACATATGGAATGTTGAAAAAATCGGCAAGCTCTGCCATTCTGGTGTCCTTGGCAATTACTAATGCAGGTACGCCACTTAAGATTGAGACAATACAGCCATGGATTCTGGTTCCAACCGTAAAATCCTGCTGTGAAGTAAAATTTAACCATGCCTCTACAGAGTTTATACCTACTTCATGGGCATACATCGGCTTATCAACCGAGGTAGGAAAGTAATCAGGTGCATTTTCAGCGATACCCTTAGAAAGAGGTGTACCATATCGTATTAGCCTTAATTCATCAAGTCTTTGAGGAATATAATAGTAGTTGCAGCCTGAGGAATTCAGTTTATTTATATAATTTTCTAACCATTCATTATAAATATCCGATTTAATATCAGGATTAGTATTAATAATAATGTTTTTTGCATCTGGTAAGCCTGGCTTGATTTTTTTTAGATTCATTCCGAAGGAATACATTGATGGACAGCCGATAACCATAAAATCCTTATCGCGCACATAACCAAGATATTCAAAGTAGCGAGCTGTATATTCGCCACGAATACCGATAATGGATGATTTTGAAAGTACGGCATCGATGAAATTTTTTGCTGTGTTATTAAAAGAAAAATCAAAATTGTCATCCTCGGCATCAGCCTGCAGGCCCATCCCGATGACAATACAAGGCATCTCCAATCGTTTAACTAAAAAAGTGAGACTTCTAAGCTTATCAACCCAGTCTTTTTTAAAAACATTAGCCAACGGCATTAAGAACATATCATATGTTTCATTGAGCTTTTTAATGTTATTCAAGGTAAGGTTTTCGGAATATCCATTGATAAAACCAATTTCAACATCATCATTGGCAATAGTACGCAAAACTCCATATTGAAAAAGCCAGTTGCCGGGATTATGTCCAAACAAATCTCCTGCGAGAACTTCATCTATTGAGTGAGCTTCCATGATATTTGTGTGAGCTCTGACTAATATTTTTGTCATTGTTAAATTACCTCCGAAGATTTATGGACAGTTGATAATGCTAACTCTGATAATGAAATTAAAAGATAAACAGTAGCAACTAATGTTATTTGGGCTTGAAATACCAAAAATTTGAACATATATATAGTACTATTAAAATAACTTTTAGTCAAACACTGATAAAAACAAAATTTTATAATTGCTATTTATTGTCGTTTGTGGTAACATTGATAAGATTTAAAGTTAATGTGGGTAAAGTGTGCCTTAATTCAAGGCTTGGAGGTTATTCTATGAAAGCGTTTTTGATTTTGGAAGATGGGACAGTATTTATCGGGAATAGTATTGGAGAACCGAAGGAAATCGTCAGTGAGATAGTATTTAATACATCCATGACCGGTTATCTTGAGGTATTGTCAGATCCGTCCTATGCAGGACAGGCAGTTTGTATGACTTATCCATTAATAGGAAATTATGGAATTTGTAAAAAAGACATGGAATCAAAGGCTGTTTGGCCGGATGCCTTTATTGTCAGAGAGGAATCAAGACTGGCAAGCAATCACCGAAATGAAGGCGAAATTGATGAGTTCTTGAAGAAGAACCATGTACCGGGTATCAGTGGTATTGATACAAGAGCCCTCACAAGAATTTTGCGTGAGAGTGGTACAATGAACGGAATGATTACCACAGACGAGAATTATAATAAAGAAGAGGTTATTGAAAAATTAAAGCAATATCGTGTTACCGGTGTTGTAAGAAAGGTTACATGCAGTGAGAAGAAGACAACCTCACCGGATGAATTTAAACCTACAGATTTAGAGGCTGCAAAGATGAGCTACATGGCTACCCCGGCCATGGCAAAGGCAATCAGTGAAGCCCGTTCTGCCGGAGTTTGCGAAGGTGAAATCGCTCTTGCAGCAGGAAGAGGCACAGCAGGAATTGAACTCCTTCACGAGTTTGCAGCAAAGGGAATTAAGAGAAGTCGTCACTATAAAATTGCACTTCTCGATTTTGGTACAAAGAATAATATTGAACACAATCTCTTAAAGAGAGGCTGTGAAGTAACAGTTTATCCGGCTTATACAAAGGCTGAAGAAATTCTTGCAACCTCACCGGATGGAATCATGCTCAGCAACGGACCTGGAGATCCTGCTGAATGTGTAGAGATTATTGAAGAAATCAAGAAGCTCTATGAAAGTGATGTTCCAATTTTTGCAATCTGTCTCGGCCACCAGCTGATGGCACTTGCAAATGGCTTTAAGACAACCAAGATGAAATATGGTCACAGAGGAGCCAACCATCCTGTAAAGGATTTAACTACAGGACGTGTTTATATTTCCAGTCAGAATCATGGTTATGTTGTTCTTGATGACAGCATTGATTCTGCAAAGGCAAAGGTAAGATTTATCAATGCCAACGATAAGACCGTAGAAGGTCTTACCTATCTCAACAAAAATATATTTACAGTACAGTTCCATCCGGAAGCATGTGCAGGTCCACAGGACTCAGAATTCCTGTTTGATGAATTCTTACACAGAATTGAAATCGGGGATGAGGCAATTGTGAAGGGAGGAGACAAATAATGCCAAAAAGAACAGACATAAATAAAGTACTTGTTATTGGTTCAGGACCAATCGTAATTGGCCAGGCAGCAGAATTTGACTACGCAGGAACTCAGGCATGCCGTTCCTTAAAGGAGGAAGGCATTACAGTTGTACTTGTAAACTCTAACCCTGCAACAATCATGACTGACAGAGATATAGCAGACATGGTTTACATCGAGCCACTTACGGTTGATGTATTAAAGCAGATTATTCTCAAGGAAAAGCCTGACAGCGTTCTTCCAACTCTCGGTGGACAGGCAGCACTCAATCTCGCAATGGAGCTTGAGGAATGTGGCTTCCTTAAAGAGACAAATACAAAATTAATTGGTACTACCTCTCTTACAATCAAAAAAGCAGAGGACAGACTTGAATTTAAAAATACAATGGAAAAAATTGGTGAGCCTGTTGCAGCCAGCGAGGTTGTTACAACAGTTGAAGCAGCAGTTGCCTTCACCAATACAATCGGTTATCCGGTAGTTATCAGACCGGCTTATACACTCGGCGGCTCAGGCGGCGGTATTGCCCATGATGAAGAAGAGCTTGTTGATATTTGCTCTAACGGACTCAGACTTTCCAGAGTAGGTCAGTGTCTTATTGAAAGATGCATCGCAGGCTGGAAGGAAATTGAGTACGAGGTAATGCGAGATGGCGCAGGCAACTGTATTACAGTCTGCAACATGGAAAATCTCGACCCTGTAGGTGTTCATACAGGTGATTCAATCGTTGTTGCACCTAGCCAGACACTTTCTGATAAAGAATATCAGATGCTTCGTTCCTCAGCCCTCAATATCATCACAGAGCTCGGAATTCAGGGCGGCTGTAATGTACAGTATGCATTAAAGCCTGACACCTTTGAGTATTGTGTAATTGAGGTAAACCCTCGTGTAAGCCGTTCCTCAGCCCTTGCATCAAAGGCAACAGGTTATCCTATTGCTAAGGTTGCTGCAAAGATTGCACTCGGATATACACTTGATGAAATTAAAAATGCCGTAACAGGTAAGACTGTTGCAAGCTTTGAGCCTACACTCGACTATTGTGTAGTTAAGATTCCAAAGTGGCCATTTGATAAATTCGTAATGGCAAAGAGAACCCTTACTACTCAGATGAAGGCTACGGGTGAAGTAATGAGTATCTGTACCAGCTTTGAAGGTGCACTCATGAAGGCAATCCGTTCACTCGAATTAAATATTTACAGCCTTAAGTACAGAGGAATTGCTGAGCATACCACAGAAGAAGTAAGAGAAAGACTTCATCGTATCGATGACAGACGTATCTTTGTAATTGCAGAGGCACTTCGTCGTGGAATAAGCATGGAAGAAATCCATGAGATTACTCAGATAGACAATTGGTTCATTGATAAGATTCAAATCCTTGTTGATATGGAAAAGCGTCTTGAAACTGAGCCATTGACAAAAGAGCTTCTCTTAGAAGCAAAGAGACTCGAGTATCCGGATCGTGTAATTGCAGACCTTTCCGGAAAGACAGAGGACGAGATTAAAAAGCTTCGTAAGGAAGAATACAATATAAGGGCAGCCTACAAAACAGTAGATACCTGTGCAGCTGAATTTAAGGCTGAAACACCTTATTACTATTCCTGCTTTGACGGGGAAAATGAAGTTGAAGCAGCCGCACCAAAAAAGAAGATTCTCGTACTTGGATCAGGTCCTATCCGTATCGGACAGGGTATCGAATTCGATTACTGCTCAGTTCATGCAACCTGGGCGTTTTCAAAGGCAGGCTATGAGACAATAATTATAAATAACAACCCTGAAACAGTATCAACAGATTTCGATATTGCAGATAAGCTCTATTTCGAGCCACTGACTGCCGAAGATGTTGAAAGCATTGTAGACCTTGAGAAGCCTGACGGCGCTGTAGTTCAGTTTGGTGGACAGACAGCGATTAAGCTTACCGAAGCGCTTATGAAGATGGGTGTTAAGATTCTTGGAACCTCAGCTGAAGACGTTGATGCCGCAGAGGATAGAGAGCTTTTTGATGAAATTCTTGAGCAGACCAAGATTCCAAGAGCAGCAGGAAGAACAGTATTTACAACTGAGGATGCTGTAAAGGTTGCTAACGAATTAGGCTATCCTGTGCTTGTAAGACCTTCTTATGTACTTGGTGGTGCAGGAATGCAGATTGCAATCAATGATTCTGACATCAGAGAGTTTATGGCAATCATAAATATTAATGTTCAGGAGCATCCAATTCTCGTAGATAAGTATCTCATGGGTAAGGAAATTGAGGTCGATGCAGTTTGTGATGGCGAGGATATCCTCATTCCTGGAATCATGCAGCATGTTGAGCGAGCAGGTATTCACTCCGGTGACTCAATCAGTGTTTATCCAGCACAGAATATTTCTGAAAAGACAGAAGAAACAATAATTGAATATACAAGAAGACTTGCACGTGCACTTCATGTAATCGGACTCATAAATATTCAGTTCATTGAATATAATGACGAGGTTTATGTAATTGAGGTAAATCCACGTTCTTCCCGTACCGTTCCATACATCAGCAAGGTAACAGGTATTCCAATCGTTGATCTTGCAACAGAAGTGGTTCTTGGCGCAAAGGTTAAGGATTTTGGCTTCGGTACCGGACTTGCAAGAAAGTCGGATTATATCGCAATCAAGATGCCTGTATTCTCATTTGAAAAGCTTCGTGGAGCTGATACAGGCCTTGGTCCTGAAATGAAATCAACAGGTGAGTGTCTCGGTATTTCAAAGGATTTCCATGAGGCACTTTACAAAGCCTTCATCGGTGCAGGAATTAATCCAATCAAGCACAAGAAGATGATAATTACCGTTAAGGATGCAGATAAGGCTGAGGCAATAAGCGTAGGTCAGAGATTTGAAAAGCTTGGCTATGAGATTTATGCAACACGCTCAACAGCAAGAGTTCTTCGTGAAAATGGTGTAAATGCAATTCCTGTAAATAAGATTGACGGTGAGTCACCAACCATCATGGATTTACTTTTAAGCCATGAGATTGATCTTGTAATTGATACACCAACAAGAGGCAGAGATAAGTCAAGAGACGGCTTCCTTTTAAGAAGAGTATCAATTGAAACAGGTGTAACCTGTCTCACCTCACTTGATACAGCAAATGCACTTCTTACCTCACTTGAGTCAAAGAAGCCTGAGCTTACACTTGTTGATATTGCTAAAATTAATAATTAAAAATACAAAAGACCTTGCTTTATTGGGAAGCGGGTAGGATTTTTAAAATTAAAGCCACTTTGTGGCGGCTCATCAGTAGGAGCGTGGTCTCCTACTGATGATGAAAAAGCAACTGGTCTCAAATGACCTGTGAAAAGCAGCTGGTGTCAAATGGCCTGTGAAAAGTAGCTGGTGTCAAATGGCCTGTGAAAAGTAGCTGGTGTCAAATGACTTATGAAAAAGCAGAGCTAAATAAAAAGGTTCAAATGAACTAAGGAGAAGGAAATGAAAAAGGTTGAAGACTATGTATTGACAATTCCTAATTTCCCTGAGCCGGGAATTATGTTTCGTGATGTGACAAGTGTTATTCAGGATCCTGATGGCATGAAGCTTGCCATTGACGAGCTTTCAAAGCTTTTGGATGGAATTGATTTTGATGTTTTGGTAGGAGCTGAAAGCAGGGGATTTATATTTGGCTCACCTATTGCATATAATATGCACAAATCCTTCGTGCTTGCACGAAAGAAGGGTAAGCTTCCAAGAGAAACTGTTACAGAACAGTACGAGCTTGAATATGGTACGGCAGAAATTGAGCTTCACACAGATGCCATAAAGCCAGGTCAGAAGGTTGTCATTATCGATGATTTAATTGCAACAGGTGGTACGGTAGAAGCGATTGCAAGACTCGTTGAAAGACTTGGCGGAGAGGTGGTAAAAATCATCTTTCTTATGGAGCTTGAAGGTCTTAAAGGAAGAGAGAAGCTTTCACAGTATAAGGTTGAAAGCGTTGTAAAATATCCGGGAGCATAAGCTTATCTGAAAAAAATTCAGTTCCTAAGATGTTTGGTGTAAACTCTTTGATTAAGTATTGAGCAGAGCTTTGATCAGCTCTAAGGTTAAACAGCCTTACAGCTTGCTTATTTCAGATAAAGTTAAGAGATAAAATAGGGTATAGAAGTAAAGTAGGTCAGAAAAGTCTATGAAGGGAGGAAATATTTTATGGTAGATGCAGCCAGACCGGAAGGCAGTGTGGTTAGAAATCCTCATGGAATCATTGGTTTCGTTAAGGAATTTACACCACCGGAGGAGCTTTTTGCTCATTTAATAGAAGTTATCAAAAAATATCATCCCTCAGCAGATACTACGCGTGTAAAGCAGGCTTATGAGTATGCAAAGGCATCTCATGGTGACCAGATGAGAAAGTCAGGAGAGCCATATATTTGTCATCCGCTCTCAGTTGCAATTATTCTTGCGGAACTGGAAATGGATAAAGAAACTATAATGGCAGGCCTTCTTCATGATGTACTTGAAGATACAGCAGTAACGGACGAGCAGATGAAGAATATGTTCGGCGAAGAGGTGCTGCTGCTTGTAGATGGTGTAACGAAGCTGACAAAGCTCAAGTACAGTCACGATAAGGTAGAGGTTCAGGCTGAAAATCTCCGTAAGATGTTTCTGGCCATGGCTAAAGACATCAGAGTTATCATAATTAAGCTTGCCGACAGACTTCATAACATGCGAACCTTAAAGTACCAGCGCCCTGAAAAGCAGGTAGAAATATCGCGTGAAACCCTTGAAATATATTCACCCTTGGCACAAAGACTCGGTATCAGCATGATTAAAACAGAGCTGGACGACCTTTCTCTTAAATATCTTCAGCCTGAGGTTTATAAACAGCTGGCTGATGACATCAATGCAACCCGTTACGAGCGTGAGGCCTTTGTAACAAGACTTGTTACGGAAGTAAAGGGAAAGCTTGACAAAGCCGGAATTCAGTGTGAGGTTGATGGCAGGGCAAAGCATTTCTTCTCAATCTACAGAAAAATGGTCAACCAAAATAAGAGCATCGACCAAATTTACGATCTCTTTGCAGTAAGAATAATTACTGACAGCGTCAAGGATTGTTATGCAGCACTTGGTGTAATGCATGAGGCTTATACGCCTATTCCCGGCAGATTTAAAGACTATATAGCAATGCCAAAGAAGAACAGCTACCAGTCACTCCATACTACACTTGTAGACAGCGTGACGGGAAAGCCGTTTGAAATTCAGATAAGAACCTATGAAATGCATCGAATCGATGAATACGGTATCGCTGCACATTGGAAATATAAAGAAAATCAGGACGGAAAGAACTCAGATACAGGAGAGGAAGAAAAGCTTTCCTGGCTTCGTGAGCTTCTTGAGTGCGTTCAGACATCCACAGATAATAAAGAATTTTTAAATTTAATAAAGAATGATTTAGATCTCTTCTCTGAGAAGGTTTATGCCTTCACACCAAAGGGAGAAGTAATTGAGCTTCCGGCAGGAAGCAATCTGATTGACTTTGCCTATGCAATTCATAGTGCAGTAGGCAATCACATAGTTGGCGGAAAGGCTGACGGCAGAATTGTCAGCATGACTGACTACAAGATTCGTAACGGCGACAGAATTGAGATTAAGACCTCTCAGAATGCTCATCCTACAAGGGATTGGCTGAAGACGGTCAAGAGCTCAAAGGCCAAGACAAAGATTAATCAGTGGTTTAAGGTTGAGCTTAAAGAGGACAATATTGTAAGAGGCAGGGAGATGCTTCAGAATTATTGTCGTGAAAAGGAAATCAATCTAAAAGAGCTGTTAAAACCTGAATATATGGAAGCCTGTATGGCCCGTTACAGCTACAAAGACTGGGAATCCTTGCTTGCAGGAATTGGTCATGGCTCCTTAAAGGAAAGCCAGGTTATAGGAAAGCTTAAGGAAAGCCAGGAGAAAAATGCCAAAAGGGTAGAAGAGTCAGATCCTGACATGCTTATTGCAAAATATTCTGAAAATGATCCTGCAAGACAGGCCTCCCAGAATCACAGTGCAATAATCGTTCGTGGAATTGATGATATTGACGTTCATTTTGGAAAATGCTGTTCACCTGTACCGGGAGATGAAATAGTCGGCTTTGTAACAAGAGGCCGAGGAATTTCCATCCATCGGACAGACTGTATCAACATTATTAATCTTCCGGAAATTGACAAATCCCGAATCATCGAGGCAACCTGGAATGTAAGCAATGCCGATGCTGAAGAGTTTGTCTATAATACCGAAATCAGAATTTACTCAGATAAAAATGGTGGAATTATTTATGACACTACCAGAATTTTGTCAGAGAATCAGGTTAATATTCAGTCCATAACGACAAGAATGGCTAAAAATGGTATTTCAACAACAATAGTAGCCTTTGAAATCAAGGGTGTAAGACAGCTGCGTACAGTTATTGAAAAAATAAGGCAGATTCCTGGAGTTGTCGGAGTTGAAAGAACCACCGGCTAGTTATCTAAGCGGATATTTCAGATCCGCTTCGCTACTTGTTCATAACCTTAATGCCACTTCGGATAAGGCTAAAAAAGAAAATCAATAAAAGGAGGAGCTATGGGATATTTTTTAAAGGTACTTTCCGTCGGACCTAATGCTACAAACTGCTGTCTTGTCGGAAATCCTGACACAAAGGAACTGATTATAATTGATCCGGGCGCAGATGCCCCACAGATAAAAAAGGCCATAAACCAATCAGGCTATACTCCTGTTGCCATCCTTCTTACACATGGTCACTATGATCATTTTGGCGCAGCACATGAACTGAGAACCTTCTACAGCATTAAAATTTATTGTGGAAGCGGAGAGGTTGAGCTGCTTGCAAATCCTGATATGAATTTAAGTCCAATGCTTTGTGGAGCCTGTCATGAACTTTGTCCTGACATAACCGTAAAGGATGAGGAGCTTCTTGAGCTTGGAGAAATGTTTATTACTGTACTTGAAACACCGGGTCATACCGGTGGCGGAGTCAGCTATTTCTTCCCACTTTGGCAGCTTGTGTTTTCAGGAGATACCCTTTTTATGGAATCAGTCGGAAGAACTGACTTTCCTACAGGTAATCCAAAGACCTTAATTGAGGCAATAATCGATAAGCTGTTTATGCTGCCGGATGAGACGGCAGTTATTCCCGGACATGGCCCTGGAACGAGTCTTGCCTATGAAAGAAAAAATAACCCTTATTTCTGCTTTGATCTTCAGCAAAAGGAAAAGCAGAAAAAAGAGGAGGATTAGCTTGGCTGTATATATTGCAATTACGGGAATTGATTTGTCACAGGCTGTAAGACCATTGGTTCAGTCCTTCTTTAATAACGAAAAAGCTGATTATACCTATATAAACTCAGATGAGAGCTTCGAAGAATTAAAATTGCCAAAGCCAAGAGAAGAAGGACTTTCATTCTGCCTTGTCTGTGACAGGCAGGAAGCTACAGCGGCACTTTTTGAGGATGGAGCACTTTTATATTCAGATATCGTAAAGAACATAGATGCAGCCGCAGACAGCAGAGCTTATCGTGACAGTGTATGTCATTTGATTTATGTTATATTAAATAAATATACCGGCAAGGAGCTTCCCTGGGGAATACTTGTCGGCATCAGACCTACAAAGAGAATTTATGAGGCTCTTGAAGAGGGGCTAAAAGAAGAAGAAATCAAAAGGCAGTTCAGGGAGGAGCTTAAGGTATCTGAGGAAAGGACTGAGCTTTCTTTAGACATAGCAAAGCGTGAACGCAGACTTTTGTCAGGCTTTGACTATCAAAATGGCTACAGCCTTTATATCGGAATCCCATTTTGCCCAACCACCTGTCTTTATTGTTCATTCACTTCCTATCCGGTAGAAAAATTCGGAAAATATATGGATGCCTATCTTGATGCACTGACAAAAGAAATTGCCTATGCATCTACGGCACTTAAGGATAAAAAGCTCAATACAATTTATGTTGGAGGCGGAACGCCTACGGCACTTGATGAGAAAAATCTTGAAAGACTCATGCAAGTAATTCACAGGTATTTTCCTGTAAATGAGGTGCTGGAGTTCTCCGTTGAGGCAGGAAGACCTGACAGCATAAATGAGAAAAAGCTTGAAATACTGAAAAAATATGGTGTGACCAGAATTTCCATAAATCCTCAGTCCCTGGTTCAGAGAACACTTGATACCATTGGCAGAAGACATGACGTGGAATCGGTTTACAGAGCCTTTGAGATGGCAAGGGCTACCGGTCATGATAACATAAATATGGATTTGATTGCAGGTCTTACAGGAGAAACACCAAAGGATATGGAAATAACACTCAGAGGTGTTGAGGAGCTTGCGCCGGAATCTCTTACTGTACATACATTGGCACTTAAAAGAGCCGCCAGACTCAAAATTGAAAATGAAAAATACATCGGTCAGGAGGCAACAGGTGTACGCACCATGCTTGACATGACCATGGATTATGCCGCAAAGCACAGCCTAAAGCCATATTATCTTTACAGACAGAAAAATATGACGGAAAATCTTGAGAATGTAGGCTATGCACTTGAAGGCAGGGAATGTCTCTATAATATTCTCATTATGGAAGAAAGGCAGACCATTTTTGCTCTGGGAGCAGGCGCGTCCACGAAATATGTCTACAATCCTGAAAGACTTGACAGAATTGAAAATGTAAAGAGTCTTACAGACTATATTGACAGAGTGGATGAGATGATTGACAGAAAGAAGAGGTTTCTTGAATGGATTTAAGCAGAGAAATAACTCTTATCCAAAAAATCGGTGATGAAACCGAATATAAAGAAGATATTACGGCAATGTTTGACCATGGTATGATAGTAGCAATGCTTACTGAAATTATGGCAAAGGGCCTGAAGCTTAGTGAAAATGTAATAAGTGATATCGCAAAGGCGGGAATGCTTCATGATATCGGAAAGCTTCGTCTTTCGGCCTATCTCTATGGACGAAATGACAGCCTCATGGACATTGACGAAATTAAATATGCAAGAATGCATCCGGTGCTTAGTCGTGACATAGTTACTGAGGCTGGAATTTATAACGAAAATATTATAAAATATGTTTATTACCATCATGAAAATAACGATGGCACAGGCTATCCTGAAAGACTTATTGGGGAAAACACCCCTCTGGGAGCAAAGATTTTGCACGTTTGCGATACCTTCATCTCACTGGTGAGTGAGCGTCCGTTCAGGTCGGCCTATGACAAAGAAACCGCACTCTCGATAATGGCACTTGAATCAGATAATTATGATATGGCCCTTTATATGAGATTGATAGATATAGTTTTTTCAGAAGACTATGACAGGCTTGAGGATTTTATCAGACAGGCTAATGAAAGATATTTAAGTCAAAACTGATGGGCCACGAAGTGGCTTTAAGGTTATGAGCAAGTAGCGAAGCGGACCTGGAATATCCGCTTTGATAAAATAAGGAGGTTCATATGGATAAAGTACAGCCAAGAATCCTGCCGGGATTTATGGAGCTGCTTCCGGCAGATCAGATTAGCTTTAACAAAATGTATGATACAATAAGAGAAGTATATGAAAGCTTCGGCTTTCTTCCACAGGATACACCTGTAATTGAGCTTTCAGAGGTACTTTTTGCAAAGGCAGGAGGAGAGACTGAAAAGCAGATATACAGATTTTCAAAGGGCGATAATGACCTCGCCTTAAGATTTGATTTAACGGTGCCACTGGCACGTTATGTTGCTCAGCACTATCCTGACCTTACTTTTCCCTTCAAGCGTTACCAGATGAACAAGGTTTATCGTGGAGAGCGACCTCAGAAGGGAAGATTTAGAGAGTTTTATCAGTGCGACATTGATGTAATCGGAGTTGATGAGCTCGACCTGATTTATGATGCAGAAATGCCTGCAGTAATTTATAATGTATTCAAAAAGCTCGATTTTGGTTCTTTTACAATCAGAATGAACAACCGTAAGGTTCTCAATGGCTTCTTCAGGGCACTTGGCTATGAAGAAAATATTGCAGACATTCTCAGAATAATTGACAAGCTTGAAAAAATCGGTGCGGATAATGTAAAAAAAGAGCTCGCTGAGCTTGGACTTGGCGAAGAAGCAATCAATAAGATTCTTTCATTTATCGCAATAAATGGCACAAATGACGAGACTGTAGCAGCACTTAAGGCTAACGGAGTTAATGATGAACTCTATCTGACCGGAGTTGATGAAATTGAAAAGGTAATCGGTTATTTAAGAAGCTTTGGTGTTGAGGAAAAATGCTTCACAATCGACCTTACGATAGCCAGAGGACTTGATTACTATACAGGAACGGTTTATGAGACAATGCTCAATGATTATCCAAGCATGGGAAGCGTATGCTCAGGTGGAAGATATGATAATCTTACAGAGTACTATACAAATCAAAAGCTTCCCGGAATCGGAATATCAATTGGTCTCACAAGACTTTTCTACCAGCTTAAAGAGGTCGGTGTAATTAAGAGCGAAACCTCTGCAATAGCAAAATGTCTTGTAATACCAATGAAGCCTGAGCAGATGTCAGCGGCACTAAAGAGTGCAGGCATTTTAAGAGAGGCAGGAATTCCTTGCGATGTCTATTACCAGAACAAGGGAATGAAGCCAAAGATGAAATATGCAAATAAGTTAGGAATCCCATATACAGCCATCATCGGTGAGGATGAAATGGCAGCGGGAACCGTAACCTTAAAATGTATGGAAACAGGTGAGCAGACCACTATTCCAATGGAAAAGCTGCCTGAGTTTATTAAGTAAAAACACTTTTAGAAGGAGCAGAAGAAATGGCTGAGTCAATGAAAGGAATGCACAGAAGCTACAGATGTGCAGAAATAAGCAGTAAAAATATCGGCGAAACAGTTACAATGATGGGCTGGGTAGCAAAGAGCCGTAACAAGGGTGGAATCGTATTTGTAGATTTGAGAGACCGCTCAGGAATTTTACAGGTGATTTTTGAAGAAAAGGATTGTGGAATTGAGAATTTCGAAAAAGCTGAAAAGCTTAGAAGCGAATTTGTTGTTGCAGTTACAGGTATAATTGAAGCACGTTCAGGTGCCGTTAATGCAAATCTTGCGACAGGTGAAATTGAACTTCGTGCAACCTATTGCAGAATACTTTCAGAGTCTCAGACACCTCCATTCCCTATTGAAGAGAACTCTAAGACTAAGGAAGAGCTCAGACTTAAATATCGTTATCTCGACCTTAGAAGACCTGACCTTCAGAGAATATTAATGCTTAGAAGTAAAATTACAAGCTCTGTAAGAAATTTCCTTTCAGGTGAAGGCTTCCTTGAAATGGAGACACCAATTCTTACAAAGTCAACTCCGGAGGGCGCAAGAGATTATCTTGTACCAAGTCGTGTACATCCGGGAACCTTTTATGCACTTCCACAGTCACCACAGCTTTTCAAACAGCTTCTTATGTGCTCAGGCTATGACAGATATTTCCAGGTAGCAAAGTGCTTCAGAGATGAGGACCTTCGTGCAGACCGTCAGCCTGAATTTACACAGATAGATATGGAGCTTTCCTTCGTAGACATCGATGATGTAATCGACGTAAATGAAAGACTTCTTCAGAGAGTTTTCAAGGAATGTATCGGCTATGACATTGAGCTTCCAATTCCACGTATGAGCTGGCAGGAGGCAATGGACCGTTATGGCTCAGATAAGCCTGACATCCGTTTTGGAATGGAGCTTATAAATATTACAGACATAGTTAAAAATTGCGGCTTCTCAGTATTCACCGGAGCAATCGAAAATGGTGGAACCGTTCGTGGCTTAAATGTCAAGGGACAGGGCGAGATGCCAAGAAAGAAGATAGATGCACTCGTAGATATGGCAAAGGGCTCAGGAGCAAAGGGTCTTGCATATCTCGCAATCCTTCCGGATGGAAGCTTTAAGTCCTCCTTCAGTAAATTTATGACGGAGGATGAGCTTAAGGCAATAGTAGAGGCAATGGCAGGTGAACCGGGAGACCTTCTCCTTTTTGCAGCTGACAGAAATAAGATTGTATGGAACGTTTTAGGACAGCTCAGAAATCACCTTGGAAAGCAGCTTGGCCTTTATGACGAAAAGGATTATAAGTTTCTCTGGGTAGTTGACTTCCCACTTCTTGAGTGGTCAGATGAAGAAAACAGATTTATGGCTATGCACCATCCATTTACCATGCCAATGGAAGAGGATTGGGACAGAATCGATTCAGATCCGGGCTCAGTTCGTGCGAAGGCTTATGATATCGTGCTTAACGGCTATGAATTAGGTGGAGGTTCTGTCAGAATCCACATTAATGAGGTTCAGGAGAAGATGTTTGAGGTTCTTGGATTTACCAAGGAACAGGCCGAGGATCGTTTCGGCTTCCTTCTTACAGCCTTTAAGTACGGTGTACCACCTCATGCAGGACTTGCCTTCGGACTTGACCGTCTTGTAATGCTTATGGCAGGCACCGATAATATTCGTGACGTAATTGCCTTCCCTAAGGTAAAGGATGCAAGCTGTCTTATGACAAATGCACCTGACATAGTAGATGACAAGCAGCTTGAGGAGCTCTTCCTTAAGTCAACGGCAGGAGAAGAAGAGTAAATGGGATTCATAAAGGAAAATTGTGCAATTGTGGTCTTTTTGATTTACCTGGTAATTATCAACATAATTGGCTTCGCCATTATGGGAATAGATAAATCAAAGGCAAAAAAAGGGAAATGGCGCATACCGGAGAAAACACTTTTTGCCATAGCCATAATAGGCGGCAGCATTGGTACAAATCTCGGCATGAAGCATTTCAGACACAAAACAGCACACAAAACCTTCGTTTATGGCATGCCCGCAATTTTGATATTTCAGATAATTATGGTTGTCTTGTGCATAGTACAAATGGTATTATATAGGAAATAGAGTTTGCATGGTATTAGGTACTAAAAAAGTACCTAATACCATACTTGAACCAAGGGATAACTTTTTTGAAAAAGGAGGTTGGACTTATGATGTCATCAGTAACAGGTTATTATGATGGAAATCAGATAATCATGAATGAAAATATGAAGCTGGCTATTGGCCAGGAAGTCATAATTACTATTTTGGATGCAAAAAAAACATCAGCAGAGAAGATAGATTTGTCAAAATATGTTGGCAGAGGAGAGAAGATGTTTCATGAAGATGCTGGAGAGTATATAAAGGAGCTTAGGGACAGTGACAGAATATAGAAAAGTGTTTTTAGATACAACTCCGTTGATTTATTTTTTGGATGCTGATATTAATTTTGGAAAAATCACAGAAAATATATTTTCTGATATTTTTAGTAGTGGTGCTAATATGATTACGTCAGCTATTACATGTACTGAATATTTAACATTTCCATATAAAACAGGAAATGTTTCTAAAATAAATGTTTTTTATGAATTTTTAGGGGATTGTGGAATACCTATCTTGCCTATTACAGTACAAGTGGCTCAGAAGGCAGCTGAAATAAGAGGCAATTATTCAAATTTTAAAACTATGGATTGCTTGCAGTTAGCTACTGCATGTGTTCATAATTGTGATTTGTTCTTAACAAATGATAAGCAACTAAGGCAGTTTAAGGAAATTAAATGTGTAACAGTTGAAGAATTTATTTAAAATAGGAGGAGGATTCCATGATAAGAAAGGAAAGCTTCGGTAAAACAGCAGATGGTAAGAAGGTAACTCTTTATACCATGGAGAACAAGGCTGGAATGACAGTTTCAGTCAGTGATTTTGGGGCAACGGTTGTTTCAATTAAGACTCCGGATCGTGAAGGAAATTTCGCAGATATTGCACTTGGATTTCCATCAGTTACAGGCTATGAAACAACACTTGACAATTTTGGAGGCACAATGGGACGTGTCTGCAACAGAGTTGAAGATCATAAAACCATTATTGACGGCAAAGAAATAATTCTTGAGGATAATGACAGTGGCAATACCCTTCATTCAGGCTCGAAGTCTTAC